>JADZGC010000017.1 GCA_020854115.1 bacterium
GACCATTTCAACCTGCATCTCAAAGAATGTGAATTCGGGTATAATATGAGACATGAGAACATGTACACAAAGTTACTCGAACTGCTCCGAAAGGAAGCACGTAACTAGACTAAACTAGTCTTGAACCTAATTAATTATGTTTAGTTTTTCGTTGTCTGATAGATTCATATCGGTATCGTATCTAATCATGGCTAATCAACCTATAGATGCGTTTCTCGCTCATGCTTTCACATCTGTCCCCCATCTGGCAATATAGAGAGCAATGGCAAAATCCTCGACAACACAAACCTCATCCGAGATCACGCTATCGAAGCGCGCCTTCTGGTATTTTTTCGGCTACCACGCTTGGCAAGTCATCAAGAAATTCGGGCTCTGGACGGTCATCGCGACTGCAGCTGGCACGAGTGTGAATCTTATTCGTACCGCTAAGATCTTCGGCATGTCGGATGGCGAGCTAGGATTAGCGTTCTTGCGGCCAGCCCCTTACGTCGCGGCTTGCTTCGTGACGGCCGTCGTGCTCCATGGCATGATTCGCGGCCTCATCTCGACGCTCAGTACCAAATACCGCCTGACGCCACAGGGTGTGATGCTCGAGCTCGGCTGGCTAACTCGGACTACGACCGTGGTAAGCTTCGAGCAAATCCAGCGTATGACCATCGTCTCAAATCCATACGATCGTCTCTTGAAGGCGGCGTATATCAATCTTGACCTCATCGGTGGTGCGAATAGCATCCAGCTTGAAGCGATCGACAAGACCTCGGTCGAAGATCTGTATGACGTGCTCGCAAACGCACGTATGCAAGCCCTGCGCACCGTGGCGCTCAATACCCTCGAGCTGGAGCGTAAACTCGTTGAGCCGGAGAAGAAGGCTCGGAAGCGCACTGGCTATCGTACGGCAACCGAGAAGCAAACTACTACTTACAAGAAGCCTGCGCCGAAAAAAGTTGCCAAGAAACCAACTGCGAAAGCCGCGCCGAAGAAATCTCCTCGCTCGCGAGCTGCAAAATCAAAACGAGCTACCTCGAGGGCAGCTCGTCAATCTCAGCCTGTTAGCACCTAAAGACTCCTTTTACTTACAATAATCGCTTGTCTTCCCGGCAGTTCCGTCGCCCGCTATCAAGCGGCTTGACATGCTGCTTGGTCTGTCGCGTTGCTTTTTTTTGGGGGTCTTTTTTGTCGCCATAGTTAACATGTTAAGCGTAGGCTGACGACATGTCAAAAGCCGTGATACAATGACGAGGTTTTGGAGAACATCATGGAAGAAACAACCACTACCACAGAAAAACCTGATACATCAAAGACGCAAGAGATCGATACAAATACCCCTGAAACGGGCGAGCCAACTATCGCTGAAGCTAAGGAAATGGCGGCGACACTCGACTCAATCCACCGCCTTGTGATTGAAGCTGCAGAGACGCGCAACCAATTGGCTGCTCTGCGCGATCAGCTCAAAGATGTGATGGAAAATAACCCAGAGTATCGTCAGATTGTCGATGAGATGAAAGAGCTCACGAAGAAGCGCGCGGAGGCGAAAAAAGCGCTCGCTGAAGATAAGGATTATCAGCAAGTATCAGCCGATCTAGATGACTACCGCTTGAAGCTCAAGGACATCAATGAGATCCTCTCACAACACTTGGTCTTGTATTACAACCAGACAAGCTCAACCAAGATCATTGACTCAAATGGTGAGACTCGCTCACTCATACTCTCGGCCAAGCTCGGCAAGACCGAAGCCTAGTCATACGACACCATAGCTCCTAGCTCAGTCGCAGGTCCGTAACACCGGCGAATTTTGCTATCTTCTCCGCATCACTCTTGATACCTTTCACCGAGTTGTAGATTGTATCGGCAAATAAGCCAACCCCGAGACCTACAAACTTATTGATGAGTCGAATCCGGCCCAGCTTGTCCGCGCGCGTTCTCTCGGCAGTAATATCTTTCTTGAGGAGCCCCAGGGCAATATCTGCAGTGGCTTTCTGAGGGTTACTCGCGAGCTCTTGAGAGAGGTCGGGGTATTCGGTTAGCATTTGTCGCGAAATTCGTATGGCCGATTCTGCCGAATACTGTGGATGTAGCGGTGAGTTGCGACGCAAGTCTTGGTCGAGATCATCCTGTACTCCTTCAAGCCTAGACATGTTTGTTTCTACAGTATCGCCTGCCTGTCTGCCTAGTGGTCTCGCTTCTACTTCACCATAAACACTCGTCAAGACTTCTTGTGTGGCTGATTTGTCTTGTGCGATATCCTCTGATAATGATTTAAATTTTTTTGACTCTCTTCTGTCTAAGAGCATGAGAGAAATTTTATCAAGGGTAGTCCGGCATGAAAGATATGCGCCGAGAAACGGGAATACTCCATCTATAGCTTCGGCGATCGGCTTCACTTGCTCGGGTAGATAGTTTTTTGCCGTAACAGCAGCTGCACCCAACACACCAACACCGATCGCGATTCCGCGCATGACTTTGTTCTGGCGGATACGGTCAACCATTCTGGTGGGCTTTTCTTTGGTAAAATCGCGCCTGGATTCTTCTCGATAGAATTGCTCACGAGCAACCGCATCAACGATGATGTGTCCGTATGTGCCGAGCAAATCTTCGCGTGACAAAGTGGTCTCACCGGCCTGATGAAGGCTAATCTTGGTAATTATTTGCTTTAGGTACCCAGAGCTTAAAGCATTCTCTGGAGATATTTGCAGTACATCCATCAAATAGTCGCTAAAGCAGTCGAAATATTTCCGCTCGGCTTCTTTAACTTTTGCTTCTCGGTCGGAGCGATGCAGAAGCTTGCCTGACGAGTCTTGCTGAGCATACACATAAGCTTTTCGAGCCTTTGCCAACGCTACATCGCTGTCGCGCACTGTGTTCGCTTCTGTTTCGAGGTCAGCATCGGATTCACTCTCGACTGATCTTTGATATTGGCCGTATATTTTGAGAAGTGCAACTTTATTTGTCGCGTCTATACCAGCCTGCGTAAGCACTTCTCTGCTGCCCTCATCAAGCTCCCCTGACCCATCGAGAGCAAGCAACGCACGAATCGAAGCATTCGTAAGCTTTGACGCCCCTAGCCTCTCCTGGGCCGCTCCAGCTTCACCCTCGCGCGCCGCAGCACTATTTTATAATCACGATAGAGTTCAACCTCCTGCCGCGCAAGTATGTGCCTTAGATCACTTGATAATCGCGCAGCACGATCGGGGCCCTCTTGTCCATCAACTTCTGAATTATTCGTGAGTTCTGCTGTGCTAGGCATATTATTGAGGCGTATTCTTCAGGCTAGTCCGAACCGCTAAGACACCGGCATGCAGATTCTGGATTTTCTCATTCTGTATGCGCTCAATTCGAGTTGATAGATCTGGTACTTTTGATGACAAGAAATCTTGTAACTGTACCGTGGCTTGCGATGTGTCTTTTGCTAGTATTTCTTCGAATACTACTTTATCGTGTGGAGGGAGTATGTCCTCAAGTTCTTCAGCGAGGGCGAGTAGGACGCTTTCTTGAAGAGCTGCAATGACGCTCGAGCGCTGCGGCTCGGGTAACTCCATAATCATCGAGTCATTCATACTACGATTATATAGAAGTTGTGCTTATTGTCTAAGCCTCGCCGTGCTCGCCCGCTTCGGCGGCATCTGCTTCTTCCTTAGTCTTGTGTATCGTGCCTGGTGCATGCTCGGCTGGGCTATAGAGGGAGTAGACTTTGAGGTCACTGTCACCGATGTTTTTGACATTGTGCCACGTGCCTGCGGGTATGAGCACTGCTGTGTCGGGCTGGAGCTCGGCGGTTTTCTCTACGCTTTCTCTGCTCTCGCCTGTCAGTAGTTCGGCGGCGCCAGCTTCTACACGCAAGAACTGATCAACATTGCCATGCACTTCCAGCCCAATCTCACTGCCTACTGGAATCGACATGACGGTCAACTGGGTATGCTCCCCGGTCCACAGCGTGGTGCGAAAATTTGTATTATTCTTGGTCTCTTCTTCAATTTGTACTACATATACTTTCCTATCATTCTCGGTCATGATGGCATCTCCCGTTTACTCCTCTATTATACGCGCTCGCGCCTACCGATTCTATCTGATAAATGCTATAATGCTGGGGTTCAGCACGAAATATATGTAGAGGGGTGTAGCTCAGCTGGCTAGAGCGTCGGTCTCCAAAACCGAAGGCCGCAGGTTCGATCCCTGCCACCCCTGCCAAGTCGGATTTTGAACGAAGCTCGAACCTTTTTCGAGCAAGATAATTAAATCCCGCCCTGCGGCTCGTCCGCCGGCATAGCCAGCGGCCCAAACCAAAAGATTTTTCTTCATGATTGTTTTGAATTTCGGCGGGTGGTTTTTTCTTTTTAATTGAATTCGAAAAATATTTTGGTTTGCCGAGCTAGCCTTACAATAACACCATTTTTCTGGTAACATTGTAATGTAGTTTGAGGTCAGTTTTCTCATTCCACCCATACAATTTAATGTTACTATTTTAATATGGTAGAGTCAAACAAAGTAAAGAAGTTACGAGAAAAGTTAGGACTATCCCAGGAAAGGCTGGCTCGGTTAGCCGATGTCTCAACTAACACGATTATCAACATCGAGTCTGGCAAACAGACAAATCCTACGATTTCAACAATAAAAAAGATAGCAAAGGCGCTCAACGTTAGTGTTGATGAACTGTTAAGGAAATAAGCATGGCCAAGTATCTTACAAGCGCAAAAAATGCAAAAAACGATGAATTTTATACTCGTTATGAAGATATATCGAAAGAGGTTGAGGCATATCTAGACTTTGACCCTGATGCTTTCAAGGGCAAGGTTGTCTACTGCAACTGTGATGACCCATTCGAGAGCAACTTTTTCCGTTACTTTGCGCTTAATTTTAAGAAACTTGGCCTCAAGCAACTCATAACGACCAGCTACAAACCTTCTCCAGTTGCCAACACGCAGTTGGGACTGTTTGGAGATGATAAGACGGTAGCAACGTCCAAAGGTCGTCCAAAAGTAACCGCCAACAAGTTCATCATCAATGAAGTAAGTGATTTTGACGAAGATGGCTCGTTCAATCTTCAAGACGTTGCAGAACAATTGAAGGCAAACAAAAACAATGAGTGGTCGCCTCTTGAAGGAGAAGGCGATTTTAGAAGTCCAGAATGTGTGGATTTGCTAAAGCAGTCAGATATTGTAGTAACCAACCCTCCTTTTAGTCTATTCCGCGAGTATGTGAAGCAACTGGTTGATCACAAGAAGAAATTTGTGATTATTGGCAACATGAATGCAATCACCTACAAAGAAATATTCCCGCTAATCGAAGATGACAAAATGTGGCTCGGTAATGGCTTTCATGCGGGCAACGCATATTTCTTTACTCCCAACGCGCGTGAATACGCCTCTGGTGTATATGACGAAAAAACAGGACTCGTAAAGTTTCGCAACGTTTGTTGGTTTACAAATATGGATCATGGCAGACGCCACCAACCACTGCCACTAATGACTATGTCCGATAACTTGAAATATTCGAAGCACAAAGAGATTAAGGGCAAAAAGGCATACGAAAAGTATGACAACTACGATGCTATCGAGGTGCCATTCACCGACTCAATTCCTGATGACTATGATGGAGTTATGGGAGTGCCGATTAGCTTTCTTGACAAATACAGCCCTGAACAGTTTGAGATTGTCGGTTTAACTTCAGGCCGAGATGAGTTTAAGGTTGGGCCTTCGAAAAAATACCAAAATCCTCAACAACATAACAAGGACGGCTCCCTAACAAACGGCAGCAAGACAAACACCCGCGCAACTATACTTCTAGATAAAGTGCCTGACGGCATTTATTACACGGCTGATAATGCGGATGGCCCGCTAATGATAGTTTATGCGAGAATCTTGATTAAGCACAGAAAGGCGAAGAAATGAAAACAGCTTTGAGAACCGACATCACAGTCAAAGATATTTGCGACGGATTTGTTTATAACGAGCTTGAAGGAAAAGGTTTGTTTGGTTTGTCGGGCAAGCTGACCATTCAGCCAGAGTATCAACGAAACTACATTTACGCTGACGGCAAGAAAGATGTTGCGGTCATTCATTCAATCCTAAAGGGTTATCCGATAGGCTTGATTTATTTCAATAAAGTAAGCGACGATAATCTAGAAGTTCTAGATGGCCAGCAACGTATTACTAGCTTTGGGCGATTTGTGAATGGCAAGTTTGCCATTAAAGACGAAAATGGAATGGAGCAATATTTTAGTGGTATTGCTGCCGATAAGCAGGCGAAGATTCTAAACACCAAACTTCTTATCTATGAATGCGAAGGCACTGAAAGCGAAATCAAGGAGTGGTTCAAGACCATCAACATCGCTGGTGTTCCACTAAACAGTCAAGAGCTTCTGAATGCCGTGTATTCTGGACCATTTGTAACTCTTGCCAAAGAAGAATTCAGCAACAGCCAAAACTCTAACATCCAAAAATGGAGTGCGTATGTTTCTGGCAGCGCAAACAGACAAGATTTCTTGGAGCGAGCACTCGATTGGGTCAGTAAAGGAAATATTGGCAACTACATGAGCCGCCATCGAAAAGACGATAACATCACTGAGCTAAAAACCTACTTCAATACTGTGATCGACTGGGCTTCGAGCGTCTTTACTGATGTTGAGGGTGAAATGCGCGGGCTTGAATGGGGGCGACTATACGAAACCTACCACAAAAATTCCTACGACCCTGCTAAGGTGTCCGGTGATGTGCATAAACTTTACGGCGACCCTTACGTCAAGAATCGCAAAGGAGTTTTTGAGTTTATTCTTGGCGGCCTTACGGACACAAAACTACTGGATGTTCGTGTCTTTGACGAAGCAACCAAAAAATCAGTCTACGCTACTCAGACGAAGGCGGCAGAAGCTAAAGGAACGTCTAATTGCTCGCACTGTGCAATTGGACACGATGTAAACAAAGAGAAAATATGGAGCCTGAGCGACATGGACGCTGACCATGTTGCCGCCTGGAGCAAAGGCGGCGCAACCTCTATCGATAACTGCGAAATGCTATGCAAGACCCACAACCGCGCAAAAGGAAATCGATAAGGTATGCCGAGTCTATCGTGGCAAACGATGGTAGACTTTGTAACCTGTATTGAGCGATGGCTCGACATAAACCTATCCCATGAGGCGTTGATAGCTATTCCAGCCTTGTTTGTTGCTTTGCTTGTGCCAATAGCATTCTTCTTGATGGAACGCAAAGACTTATACGGTTTTGACAAGAACGTTATTCTGGACAAAATTGTGCTGGCTAGAGTATCCATACCAATGGTCTTTCTGGTATCCATAGCCCTGTTATTTAACATAACAACTCTGTCAGTGCTTTTCACCACCTTGCTGCTATTGGTGGTTATGGTCGTCTTAATACGAGTTTATAAGTGGATGGCGTCAGTAGAAATCTTGAAATACAAAACCACTTACAAACAAGATATGCGTCTACGATTTATACGTAGTATAAAAAATGACATCGAAAAGGTAGACACTTGGGCAATCATCTTAAACGATGAGAAACTACTGGAAAAGAACCAGCGTGGGTTGGTTGCAGAGTTTATAGCTGCCGTCAAAAACATAAAAGACAGCAAAAACCGCTACCCTAAGTCCAATTTACTCGGACTAATGAGCCGCAACGTAAGTAAGGTAGACTTTGCTGATATTCAATCTTACGATGACTTAGTGCAATACTCTATTGAATATTTTCCGGAAATGCGTAGAGTCCGTACGCAAAGAAAACAAGCGACTAACAAAACTAACCAAGAAACCTATCCTCCCTACCAGCAGAAGGAGCTGGCTATCAACCTACTTAAGATTGCTTTGGACAAGAAGATTAGTGATATTTTTGATCACATATACTTTACCGCTATCAAAAAGTATATCGCAAAGGACGGCGTAGACGAGGCTGGGTTTATTCGTGACTTCTTACCAGCTTACGTGCATGTTGTTAAAGAGAACGAGGAATATGACGCTAAAAAACTCTGGCAAGAATTGTCCGATTGGGTTGTGACCAAAGAACTCCTTTCTAAAGAGGAATCTCGGCAAAAGACCATTTCCTTATTGAACGCCTACATGGACTCCATAGGACAGCGGGCGCACGCAGATACAGAATTGCCACAACACGAAGTAAGAGTTATCGACGATGTAACTGAGCGCATGCTGCCAAATATAAACGTGTCATTCTGGTTTGATATCATGACTTTCTACAACAGTGGTTGGGGCTTAGATGAGGGCGAGGATAGCACACATGGTCAGGTCAGAAGTCACGTAAGTAGAAGGAGAGATTTTGGGTCATTTAATGCTCTTGGCGATATAGATTGGAGTGATAACGAAGAGGAAAGGCTGAAGGCATACGAGGCAGAAGCCAATAGACAGGATGAGGAAACTATGTATATCTTAGGACTTATTTACCCTTGGCTGCGTAATCCCAAAGAAATTCAAAAAGTTCTCAACCAGATACAAATCATAGAGAAAGAAAAATTATTTGATACAGAGAGCCACGAAGCACGACGGCTTGAGTCATTAAAGAATCGCTTTGAGAAAATTAGAGCTTACACCGACAAAATGATAGCCGAGCAAGACAGTAAAAAGCAGAGCAAAAAGAAGAAGCAAAAATAGAGTTTGTCGCTAGACCCGCGCCGAAGGCGCGGCTGGGGTGGGAGCGGCTCCCTCACTTGCTTTAGCAAGGGAGGCAAACCAAAATATTTTTCGAATTCAATTAAAAAGAAAAAGCCACCCGCCGAAATTCAAAACAATCATGAAGAAAAATCTTTTGGTTTGGGCCGCTGGCTATGCCAGCGGACGAGCCGCAGGGCGGGATTTAATTATCTTGCTCGAAAAAGGTTCGAGCTTCGTTCAATATCTCCTGCCATACAGAACTTTCAACATATAGCCAATGTTTATATAAGTATTGATTAGTTTTGTTCGTGGATACCCTGTAGCTATTCGTCTCGCAATGAGTCTACAGGAGATATACTTGCTGCTCGTTTCGCTGGAAAAATTGCGATAACCACACCTATAAACGTCATAAATAGAATACTGAGAAGAGGTAGCCACCAAGGAGAAGAAACGACGGAGAAGCGCTCTGTGATGCCGCGGCCCGAAGATATCCCGTTCATGACTACATTTAACACAATACCCATAAGAGTTGATAGCGCGATACCAAAGATTGCGCCAATAAAGGACAATAATATACTCTCGTAGAGGAATAGTCGCATAATATCACGGTTTCTGACCCCCAGGGTAAGCATCAGGCTTATTTCCTTTGTTCGTTCAAGCAAGGCGACAGTCAGGGTATTGAACATGCCCAAAATAGCGATAAACATTCCGATTGCTCCAAACAGAACCAAACCGGCATTTACATATTTGAATAGTTGTTGAATCTGCGCAATGGTGTCAAGCGGTGATGTGGTTTCTAGGCCTAGTGCTTCAATATTTTTGCGAACATCATCGATTTTGTCAGTAGAATTTACCTGAAGTTTCAACTGCGTGTATTTATCTACTTCGGCTTTGGCAAAAATAGACGATTGGACAAAGAGTTCGCTGCTACTTTCGTTATTTGTAACACCTACGATCGTTACATCTTCTTGAATTTTTTTTGGCTTGTTGGCTTCTGCGTCAATCTGCAAAGCTAGGTTCATTTGTTGTCCGATAATATCATCAGCATTTTTGTTGATTGTACGGAGAGCAGCTGCACTGATGATGGCTTGGCTGCCGGGATTGGCTGATTCAAACCACTTGCCCTTAGACATATGTATCTCTGTTAAATCCTTGTAGGCATTGTCTACTCCATAGACTACTAAGTCGCTAGAATTCGAATCTGATTTTATTGTTCCTACACCCGTACTTATGCGTGATACAGAGTCTACATTGGCTATATTTGCTAATTGATTAGCGGTTTTATCGTTTAATTTTATGATCTCAGAATTGGGTGTTGTGACGTCAACAATCTTTACCGAGCTATTCCCTACAATCTGTTGGGTCACGAGATTTTGTAGGCCAAGCCCTAATGTGAGTAAGAAGTGAATAGCCCCAACCCCAACCATAACGCCTATAATTGTGAGTGATGAACGAAGACGTTTGGAGAGCAAATTTCTAGCAGCAATAAAAGCTATGATTTGTAAGCTCATTGATGTATTTGGTTTGCCCCGAAATAACTTGAGCTTGGAGAGAAGTTTATTATACATCAGTTTTGATCCGTCTTAGCTCTTTGATGCGCTGTTCTGTCTGCTTGAAAATTCTTTCTGCTGTGCTCATATGCTGTTCTTTAGGAATATTGGTAACAACTCCGTCTTGGATATTCAGCAGATTATCAGCAAATGAAATGTACTCCAGGTTATGTGTAACAAGAATGATGGTGCGCCTGAATTCTGTTTGGCAGTTGGCGAGTAATTTCATTATCTTGTCTCCATTTGCGGAGTCCAGGTTTCCAGTTGGCTCGTCAGCAATGATGAGCAAGGGCTCGTTTACCAATGCTCTACCGAGTGCTACCCGTTGCTGCTCGCCACCAGAAAGTTTGTGAGGAAATTTTTTAGCATATGGGGTCATGTCAATTCTATTTAGTATTCCATAGATGATTTCATGAGCTTGTTTTTTGGTGTATCCGGTTGCATATAAGGGCACAGCTAGATTATCAACAACATTAAGACTCTTTACCCAATAATTAGTTTGGTGAACAAATCCTGCCCGATTTGCTCTATACCTAGCTAGCCTATCAGCGTCTAGATCGTACAAGTTTTGATTTTGCACATAAACCGCTCCAGTTGACGGCTTCTGTAAACCGCCCAAAACATTTAGAAGTGTTGATTTACCGCTACCCGATGCACCATATATAATATTGAAGCTATTTGCTCTTAGGCTAAAACTGACATTTGTGAGTGCGCGAACATCCGCATCACCAACCAGAAAATCTACTGATACATTTTCTACTCTGACGATTTCACTTTGGTCTTGTATATTTTTCCGCATACCTAAAACCCGAATATTCCTCTCAAAGCATTAAGCACTATAGAGATTATGCTTTCTGATGCCTTCCCAATTATAGCGGACTTAGTTGAGCCTTGTGCTTCATTATTTGATCCATCTCTCGATACTGGTTGCATAGTATACACACTAGAGGTTGACAGATCTGACACAATAACCACATGTTCGGTTGTCAGACTATTTGCCCCACCTGTACGGTTGTTTAAGTTCTGTAGGCTTGCTCCTTGACCATAGGCTACTTGACTGGTATCTTGTTCGTCGGTAGTCCAGGAGACAACGGCTTGGCCTCTTGCTTCCACACCTGTGCCTTTGATTGATGCCTCAATTCGCAGGTTAGAAATCTTTGGTGGTCTGGTATCCAGAGCGGTTTTGAAAGTTTGACGGTCAGATGTTGCAAGATTGCCAGCGACATCACGACTCTCAGCTATGAGGAAGTAGTCACTGTTATCTTGGAGATCGTTAATGGTCATTTCGTGTTCGGTAACAAGCTTGCTATTAGCAATAGTCTTGCCTTCAGTTCCATTCTTACCATAGTTTACTGTTGACGAGGTAGGGACATTGGTAGTCCAACTCACCAGCTGAGTACTGGTTGGCTGGTCTTTGACAGGTTGGAACTTCAAATTCGAGATGGCAGGGCGAGGGGGTGTGGTGAAAGAATATATATCACCGGTATATTCACCGCCTTCGCTGTCGAGCAGAGATATTCGTAGCACATAACTGGCGCCATCGTCTAAACCATTTAGCTCAACCTGATAGGTAGATTCTGACAGCGAGGTATTTATCTCTGTCTTGCCGCCAAAAGCATCTGTCTTGCCGTAATAGACTAAAGCTTTGCTGGCATCTTCTGAGGTAAACTGCACAGTTGCACTGTTTAGTGTTGTTTTAATAACCTTAACATTTTTTACTATTGGCGCGGGTGCCGTTGTGAAACTAATTTCGTTTGATACACCGGTATTTCCGTCTTCGTCGGTCCAACGAGCGACAAAGAAGTAAGTTGTCCCCGCCTTGAGATTATCAAGATCAACAATGTGACTAGTTACTTGTGATGAGTTGCTAATTTCCGAAGCAAAGTAGCTACCGCTGCTAGTTCCAATTGCTATCTTACTATCGCTTTCTCGATTTGTAACCCAGGTTATTTTTGCACGCTTGGTTGTAACTTCGGACACTACAGGATTTGAGAGCATTTCAGCTGGTTCAGTAAACTTCCCTGTCGGGATGATATTGGTGACGGTACTGTACGCACCGCAGTTATTAGCGCTATCGCAGGCACTAATTTTGTAATAGTACCTAGTCTGGCTTAATCCACCGTCAACATAACTCAGCCCAGCAGTGGTAGCAATTTGGGCAAAACTATTGCCGTCGGTAGAGCGCATAACTTTGTAGGTAGCAACCCCAGAGCCCTGATCGACCGGAACTGCCCAGGATAATGCAACCTTCCAGTTGCTTGTCGCTTTTGTAGAAACATCAGCAATTTCTACATTAGTCGGCATGCCAGGAGCAGAGGTATTGGCGGTAAAGGTTACGCTACTTGCCGTAGCATAGTTAATGTTATTGGCTTCGTCCTTGGCTACTACATAGAAGGTATTATCCCCGGGTTGTGTTGCATATGGACCAGTCGGCAATGACGTTTGGCCAGCACTTGTGAAGTTACATGTATTTATTGTTGGCAACGTATTAATGGTATAGCAATATTCTAATGACGAAGGCTGGCCTACGAAGCTTGATGGTTCATCCCAGTCGAAACTAAAGGCGTTGTCTGTATTGCTAACGGGAGAAACTGTTACATTGCGAGGAGATGATGGAGCAGAAGTATTTATCTTGATGACTGCCGTCGTGTAGGTAGTAGAAAAGTTACCAGCCTGGTCAACGCCTCGGAAGTAGATAATATTGTTCCCTTCTATCAAGTTAGGATAATCATAAGTTGCATCAGTGCGATAAGATCCATTGTTGGGCAAGATATCACTCGTGTCTTGATTACCGTTATGATTGGCTCCATACCAAATACCCTCACCGCCTATGCGGTACTGAAGCCCCAGCAGTCCGGAGTGGGCATCGTTTGCAGATTCGCTACCGGTAGTTGGCCAAGTAAGGGTTACATCGCGGGTTGCCAAAAACTGCGATGGAGCAGAAATAAATCCAGGTGCAGCAGGAGCCGTATTATCAAATTTGAAGCTGAATGTTTCGCTTCCACCAACGAAAACATTATGTGAGTGATCGAGTGCTTTTATATGTAAAAAGTACGGGTCAGTAGACGATGAGAGAGCTGATCCTAGATAGCCAGATACAGCCAAGTCCAATTCGGTCGTAGCTATAGCAAAGGGGCACGTGCCATCGGTATCCAGCGGACTGCTGCCCAAAATGCCCTTGTCACTTACTGGATCTGCTAGTTCGCTCTGTCCAAGATATAAACAGTAGCCCTTAATGCCGCTTGCACCTGGATTGCCATCGTCTTGTGCAGGGTCCCAAGTAAAGTCTGGTGTGTTACCCGTTGCCCATCCCTCACTTGGAACTTGTGCACCATTCTTAATCTGGTACATTGCGATATTGTCCGCATTTGAGGTAGGAGGATTAATATCGGGGTTAATGGTAACAGTTACACTTTGTAGCGTAATATCTTGTGCTCCATTGCTTGATAGGAAAGCCTTCCATTTGAACTGGCGAGATCCTATGGGAAATTCCTCGATATGTGCATTTATATCTACTGCCGTATTGTGGTCAGTTGCGCCGGCAGTTGTCCAAGTAGAACCATTGTAAAAGTACCATGTTGTACCATCATCATTCGATATTTGGTAGTATATTTCCCCGCCATTCTTGCTTGCGTTTTCTGTAAATGTCTTCCAACTGGCAACTGCAGGAGGATTGAAAGCAATATTTGATGTAATTGTGGGCGAGTCGGTTACTCTACGTTTACCAATGAACGACGCACCGCCATCCGTAGTACCAGCAATCATGGTGTTGCTATCAGCTATATGCAGGGCAGAAAATTCGTCACTCGCCAGATCGGGCTTGGTGGTTTTATCTATTACCTGTCCAACCGTTGGAGAATTTGACGTAGCGCCATCGATCTGTATAATGCGTCCGTCCTCTGTAACACCACTATTCAACAATCCAAAATATTTATTAGAAGATGCATCGTAAGCACCTGTTACGATTCCTTCAGGAAACCATTGGGGCATGGTGGTATCAAATAATCGAACTTGGGTTATCGATATATCCCCGTAAGTTAATGGTTTTTGGTACTTAATACGAATATGTTGGGCGGTAGTTGTTGGAAATGATATACCATGATTAGGCTTAAAGTAGGTTCCATAGCTTAGAAGTCCATTAGACATGTTGTTAGCAGTCGCTAACTGAGTCACTTGACCCTTGTCAAAGTGATCGGCAAACATTTTGAACTCTCTTATTCCCAAACCGTACGTACTAGCACCGTTAGGGCTAGTGGCGCGTATACGAAAAGCTTTGGCGGTAACATTGTTAAATGTGGAAACTCGCGATAGCTCTGAGTTGTTCGTGACCGTGTCAAGCGTCTGCGGATTACCGGCCTCGAACATTGTTTTGTAGATTTCGAGTTCTGTTATCGATACCCCAGGTCCGACTTTGCTGGCAGTTATATTTATCCGCAGATACCTTGCATTGACAGCACTACTGAAAACAATCACTTTCTGAGACTCCGAATTGTTAGTTACTGTATCGGCTGTTATCCAGTTTGAGTTATCATTACTGTATTCAATAGTGAAATCCTTTGGACCATCGGCGCCGGAAATGAAGGAGATTCCCTTTATAGATTGTTCACTACCCAAGTCGGCACTTAGCCATTGAGGCGTTGAAGTAGATGGGGTAATGTTGGTGTGCCAAATAGTGTTTGGTGATACATCGAACGCCTGACTAGGGACATACCCCAAATAACTAGACGAGGCATTTGCTGAGCTTATAGAGAGTTTTTCCGTAGCTTCATCGCTACTTTCAATGAAATAATCTTTAGGGGCATGTGCTTCGTCAGTAAATTGTAAGTCTACCGAACCTACAGATGTAGGTGAAGTAAATACTTGCTCGATCGTCTGGCTGGGGTAGGCAGTATAACCAGTAGCAGACCAAAAATATGTGCTTACGTAGTTGTCATTGACCTTGCTTGCAACATTATCAGGATGGTTTGAATAATAACTACCGAACTTGGATAATGCTGTAGCGCCAGAAGCTATATTGGCTGATGTACCGTGAGTACTTGACTCCATAGTATAGCCATTAGGCAGGTTACCGCTAAACCACTGCCTGAGGTAATTGAATGTCTTTTGAGACCCTAAGTCATATTCAAGCTCTTGGCTTCTGTCGCGTAGGTAATAAAGCGAATTATAACTAGTCCAGATAGGGTCAGAATCTAAAGTTGCAGTTTCTATATTTGTTCCGTTGTAATAACGTGCAAAGGCACTTGCGCTAGATGTGACAGCGCTTCCCCTACTGTCACTTGTAAAGTTCTTCACTGTAGACTGTGATACTGTAGTCCGATTCTCTTGAATTACAGAAAGGCCATCATCTGTTTCTACAATAATCGTATTGTCACCCGCGTTTGCCGTAGAAGTGCCCACACCAATGTGTAATCCTCGGTATGTAGCATAGGCGGTAGCCGGCCCTTTTGTTGCACCGGGAAACCACCCCCTACTATAGTACACATCAACTGCGTTATATGCCCAGTCCGCAGCAATTGTAGTAGCGTTATATTTAACCATAATCGGCGAATCTGGGTTTAATCCGTTAAAGTCTCGAACGGCATAATATAGGGTGCCGTCGGAAACAATCCTGGTGCCATAAATATAGCCTGCAGATGATTTGTAAATACCGGGTGTGCCGGTCTCGTCCTTTATAAGGTGAATGTGTGTTTGTGTTCCAACTGCTAGGTATGTCTTTCCACTCAGAACCTCGGCATCTATATCAAGAACGTTGTTATTCCCTAATGCCGGGCTAGTAGACGTTGTGTAGCGATAGCTACCAAGTGGCGTGTTGTTGCCCAACGAACTAATCTGCCAACGATATATACCACCATTTTTCCCGGCATATAAATAGCCACTTTCAGCTGTAATTGTCGGAAAACCACCACCGGCAGTTATGTAACCAGTTCTTTCCCAGGTATCTTGGCGCAAGACATCGATACCTAAATCGGTAGATACGAAGTAGTAGGTACTATCGGCCGCCACATCCAAGACCTTGTTGGATTGCAACTTGCCGCCAGCGGCAGTAAAGTTTTCTATTTTGTCCAATAGACTCAGGCGCAAGTTATTGTTGTTTGGCTCTATCTTGCCATTGTCATAGGTATAATTTGCCGGGTTAGTGAAATCCCAGGTGTGAGATGTTTCGATGGCATAAGCCCTCATATTCAAACCCACTACAACTACTAAAGCAAGCAAAACAGCTGCGGTATGCACATGCCCATGGTGTAATCCTTTCCAATTCCAAGAGTGCCATCTACGATACCAGTCAAGCTTATTCATAAGGTGCATATGTGGACGATGAGCACCATGGTGTCTAGCTTTGGCGAAGAAAGAGCCGGCAATCTTGACTGGCTTAGTTGTAGTAATCCTACCCGTTAAATACTTCAGTTTTCTGCCAGGTGCAGTAACTGTGCTATAGACCGCGCTCTGTTTTGTCCTGCCTATGGGAGTATGGGCTTTACGAGTCGACGCAGGCACAGTTCGCCAACTTTTGCTAGCGAGCTTTCGTATCGCAACAATCAATTTCCATAGTGTTTGTTTCACCCTATGATTTCCCTACTCCCCGTGCGTGATTAATATAGATATTTTAAGATATTGCTTATGTATGTGCAATTTTTAATTTAACGTCGATAATATTTACTATAGAATGCTTCTGGGTAGAATGGTTGTTTTTATGACTACTCAGATTAACAGATAACCGACCGTGGTTATTTAGGGTTGTTTTTCTACCACAACTTTTCTTAACAACACTTGCCACTAAGCGATTGGCTTTTCTCTAAAGCCTAAATATACCCTTCAAGACACTAAATATGGGGAGTATACTTTCTGCATGCTTTGCCGATTATGACAGACTCGGCTGAGCCTTTGGCTTAGTTATTTGACCCATCTCTCGATACTGGTTGCATAGTGTAGATACTAAAGGTGAAAGATCTGATACAACAATCACATGTTCGGTTGTCAAATTGCCTGCTCCATCAATAAGATTGTTTAAATCCTGCAAGCCTGCTCCTTGACTATGGGCAACCTCGACAGCAAAACTGGAAGCCTATTCCAGCGATAGCCTGTACATAAAAGTAGTCGCTTCACCATCATCGATGAGAGCGACTTTAATAGGCTGTTTTTAATTAACCTCCAAAAGGCTGAATGCCATCATACTATGCATTAGCGCGAACAATGTCCAGCCCCATAGCATGTTTATGCTGTATTTAACTGCTAATTATAGCGTAAAGTCACTTGCGACTCCGCTACTGGCGATCTTGGATCATTTGGAGTGCTGATGCTCTGTCGCGCTAGCACCACCAGAGAAAATGTCTGGATTTTTCTCTCCGGACACATCTAGAATCGCCCAAGCGCCCTTATTCATACGAGCTAGGGCGTGATCCACTAACGTGTATTTGCCCGGCACATCGAGCTTAAATTCGACAATTGTTGAACCACCCGGCAAAACAGTGGTGGTCTGAACATTTTGCAAGATTGCCGAGCCTGATCCTATCGCGCCTTCTGGATAAACTGTGTCAAAAATCTCACCGATTATATGAAAACTCGATACTAAGTTTACCCCGCCGTTACCGACATACATCCGCACCTTATCGCCTACTTTTGCTCTCATTCGTGGAGTCGTCTCGATGCGTCCATTGAAGGTAATATAGGTAGGATTTCCATCCAGCAGTGCCTGCGGATCAAACGCCAGCAGACCCTTGCGCCCTATTCCGCCTTGGGTATACAGCTCGCCCTGAACGACATAAAACTCCTTATCAACCGGCGGCAGGCCTTCCTCTGGCTCGACCAATATCAGGCCATATTGCCCATGGGAGTTATGCACCGAGACATTAGATGTCGCACAGTGGTAGATGTAGAGACCTGGAGCCAGGGCTTTCCAGCTAAACTCCTTGGTCTCGCCGGGCTTCACATTTGACACTGTCGCTCCACCACCCGGACCAGTCGTGGCATGAAAGTCGATGTTATGATAATGCAGACTGGACAAATCATTAGTCAGACGCACCTTGACCGTATCCCCCACTCGAACTCGCATCAGTGGCCCGGGCGCCGTGCCATTAAATGTCCAATAGTTATTGTAGACTCCGCTATACACCTCACCGATCACTTCCTTGGTAGTAAGACTTAGCTCCACCGTCTTTGGATCACGGCGCCCAATTGGCGCAGGCACGGCATTCGGATCCGCGCCGATGTCTTTTACTTTCTCGAACTGATTACTGCGAGTCAGAAACTCAAATAGGTTGTAGAGCGGTAATGATGGAGGCTTTTTATCGGCAGTCTGAACATGCATAGTCGGTGGCATCGCAAAATGCAATGGATATGGATTGCGCCCAATAAATACAATAGTAGCCCCAACCAACCCCAGTAGAACCATGCCGGCAAAGGCGATCTTCTTACGGCGAGATGTTTTCTTGGTTTTCTTGGCAATAAATCGAAAAAAACCACTAATCTTTAGTAGCCCCACCACGACCGCAATGATGAAAATCCAGCCAATTATTTCGAGTATGATATATCTAAACACAATAACCCTCCAAAATGCTTACCTTCATCATAGCAAATAATGCCAGTCAATCAACTATGAAATTAAGTAGAATCTTACAAGGATTGGCGCTAAACTTTTCAAAACGGTATGATAAGTAGTAATGAATCACAAGCAAGCCATTGAGTCGTTCATACAAGGCGAAGTTGACGACTCTGCCGAAACGAAACAGAACTTCAGTCATGACGCCAGTATGTTCGAGCTAACGCCCGAGCTAGTGGTGGCACCAAAAGACAGCCAAGACATCCAGAAGCTGGTTAGCTATGTGGCAGAGCATAAGCGCCATGACCCCACTCTATCGCTGACGGCTCGCAGTGGTGGTACCTGTATGTCTGGAGGCTCCATAAATCAATCGATTATTTTGGATATGAATCGGCACTTCACCGCTATCGGCAAAATCGGCGATCGTATCGCCAATGCCCAGCCTGGTGTTTTTTATCGAGACTTCGAAGAAGCCACTCTCAAGAATGATGTTTTGATGCCTAGCTATCCGGCCTCGCGCGATTTGTGCACAATTGGCGGGATGGTAGCTAATAATGCCGGTGGCGAACGGAGCTTGCAGTATGGAAAAACTGAAGAATTCGTCAAATCGCTCCAAGTAGTCTTCGCCGACGGCAAGGAATATACCGTGAAGCCACTCGATAAAGCACAGCTAAAAAAGAAAGTGGCGCAAGAAGATTTTGAAGGACGATTGTATAAACGAATATTTCACTTGGTCGATAAAAACTATGACGCCATCAAGTCAGCCAAGCCCGGCGTTTCAAAAGACTCCACCGGCTATCACATCTGGGATGTTTGGGATAGAGAGACTGGCATCTTTGACATGACGCGCTTGATTGTCGGCTCCCAGGGTACACTCGGCATCGTTACTGACATTACCTTTAGGGTCGTGAAAGCACCAAAGCACTCCGGTACGCTGGTTATTTTCTTGCGCAGTATTAAGGATCTCGGCAAGCTGATCAATTCGGTGATGGAGTACAAGCCGGCGACATTTGAAGGTTTTGATAATTACACCCTGATGTTGAGTTTTCGCTTGTTTGCCAACTTTCATAAGCGAATTGGTTGGTGGAATACTATCAAGCTAGGAATTCGTTTAATACCAGATGCCCTCATGCTTCTGCGAGGTATCCCCAAGATGGTCTTACTGGTGGAGTTTCAGGCAGATACCGAAGAAGAAGTCGCCACCAAAGTCCATGAATTTAGAGAAGGTCTGTCGAGCTACAAGCATCAAGCATTATTTGAAGAAGATGAAACTGAAGCAAAGAGTGCTAAGTTTTGGATAATGCGCCGAGAAAGTTTTAATCTACTTAGGCAAAAGATAAAAGACAAACACACTGCGCCATTTATGGATGACTTGGTCGTTCCGCCTAGTGTTTTGCCAAAATTTTTGCCCGAAATTCGCCGCGTGATAAATAAATACAAGCTTCTGGCAACTATCGCTGGGCATATGGGCGATGGTAACTTTCATATTATTCCCCTCATGAATATCGAAAAAGCCAGTGAGAAGGCCAAACTTGAGCCTGCCATGAAAGAAATCAACGCAATTGTGCTAAAGTATGGCGGCTCATTGTCTGGTGAACATAATGACGGGATGATTCGAGGTCCATGGCTAGAAGCCATGTATGGCAAGAAAGTCCTAGGTTATTTTAAAGAAGTCAAGCAAATCTTTGACCCTCAAAACATCTTCAACCCCCACAAAAAAACAGATGCCAGCTGGAAGTTTTCGATGGCGCATTTGCGTAAAAATTTTGATTAATATCGGGCGTGGCTAGTGGTTATAAGATAGGTAAAAATCAAAGACGAGCCTAGAGCCTTCTTTTGCCAAACCCCCTAGTCTTATTGCGCCAGCACGCTTATAACTTGATTAAACCCCTATAAACTAACAAGATTTTTGTATATCTGCTCTTTTAGTAAACTTCCATCTTTTGTGGTTATAGCAATAACGGTTAGTTTATTATCTTTTAGGATTATGAGCTGTTTTGACTGCTTATCTACAAAAGCATTGTTATTAATCGGTTGATAATCTTGTTTTTGCCTCACCCTCTGTAATGTATCAAATGCTATTTTAGCACCATCTTTTTTCTTGAAAACTCGCTGGGTAATGATAATAGAGCTAATGGTCGATTTTGACTTATCATCAACATCATAAGCACAGGCAGACACCGTTCCTTCATCGGTTTCGGTGGTCGGAATCGAAACTTTGGCTGTAGCAATTTTTTGATTTATGGCTTTTTGAATATTATCGACCGTGTAATAATCACAAGTGGCGCTTTTTGCGTCCTTCGGGATGTTGATTAAACCCTCATTGAGGTCTTGGGTCTGCTCTTTTTTATTATCGTAGATTACTTTTTTTTGATCTTTTTGATTACTAGCGGACGCGATAATAAAAATAATGCCAGCTACGACAACACCAAAAAGAACACCGATAACCGCGGTTCGTATTCGCGCATCTTTAGGCAACTTATTATGATATCTTTTTAGGTACACAAAAAGAGATTGAATTGATTTTTTTATCATTTACCTACTCATTCTTTCGACCCATGCTGTGAGAAATCATTTTTGTGGTAACTACAATTATTGACAAAGCCAGGCCGGCCCAGAACCAGATACTGTCGCCCGTATCACTCAATCGATTACCCATATTACTTATTGCGTCATCAATAGCTGAACCCATACTAGCTTCTACCCCCATGCCAACTGGGTCGGTAATTGAGCTGTTAGTGTTATTGTCATTATCTAGCACGCCACCATCTTGGATGGTATAACTAACGGTTGTTACTGTGTTACCCCCGATATCGGCTGTCGCAATAGATCCGTCTGACAGATTGTCGTAATTTGACCCCAGCAATTTGCGCAACTGGTATGTTTGCTGGTCGTAAACTTTGTCATAATACAGTGTAACATTAGCACTGCCACCAAGCGTATCGCAGCTAAGCGTAAAATCGGCAAGCCCCAGTGGATATTCATATTGCGGGTCGAGAATTGATTGTCCCGCCTCTGGCAAAATAGCAAAGCTAGTAACTTCGTCGCAATCCCCAGATACGGCTAAAGTAGTGTACTCGCCTGTAAGGCTATTTTGCACAGTCACTACCCCAGCTTGCAATTTATCAGCGATTCCGTCATTATTACCATCTCCGTTTGGCGCCAGAGTATCTTCATCTTTGTCAGAGGCTCCGTCACCGTCATAGTCATTAGCTGTTGAATAATGCCCTGCGGCCATATTATTCAACTGTTGAGCTAATGAATTTGTTATTAATGCTTGACTGCGATAGGCAATAGCATGACTGAGTATGTAATCTGGATCATCTATAGTTGCCCCAGTACTAACGATATTGTCAAAATCTTGAGAGGCATCGTTTACAAGTGCGGTAATATCGGTTGTAATTGACTCTCCAGCCCCTATGGATGTATCGGACCCATAATAGCCACACAGAATGGCATGGTAGTCTGGGTGGTCAGCAAATACCGTCCCAGCGCCGAGCGACGCAAGAGTACCAGCATCAACGCAATTGATATCCGGATTAGATTGAGAAACATAAGTCAGGTTAGGAGGCAAATAATCTATAAATAAAGAAGTGTATAGTGGATTTATCCCGCCCAGATCAAAGACAGTAGGGTCTATTGGTGAAGGTCCGTCATTGATGTAGTCCAATTTGTACTGGACGGTCTGACCATTAACCATATCTTGGGGGTTGAGTAGCGTCTTATTAGCGCGGACATCCTTGGGTGATTGTGACGATGCAGAAAAGTTATTGATCGGATATGCTAGCATGCCATCTATTATATCTCCACCCCCATTTCTAATATTTAAGATAGCTATATAATCGTTATCAAATGTTCCAACGTTAACGCTAGAATAGTTAGTAAAAATTGGATTAGAATCGTCAGTAACTGTAGCGTGCAAAGTATAGCTAAAGCTATCACCCGCTTCGAGGATGTGTGGGGAGCCACCCGTATAGCTACAAACAGCTATGCCGTAATTAGAGTGATTGGCGAGCAGTGGTCCATAGAACACAGCCGAACCGTCGCCTAGATAAGTACAGCCAACATCACCAGTTGTGCCGGCAAAAGTCAGCTGTGGTGGCAGAAAGCTTTGGGTAAGAAAGTTCCCTGCAGGATTCTGACTATTAAGCTGTGATATATCTATTGATGCTGGTCCATTATTGCGAATAGTCATGGAATAATTTAGTGTATTGCCATCCGCAAAATCTTGAGGGTTTAATAGTACGCTTCTCAGAGACAAGTCAGATTCAAGGTTTTGACCATTACTGCCAAATTCACTTGTCGCACCAAAACCACTCGGAGTAGACGGATCGATTTCGGTGGCGGTTAGGGTGAGGTGGTCATGACCAGTTCCGCTAATAGTATGACTAAATTCTTGCAGTCCAGTGCCAGCGCTTACGATATTAGTATAGCCCACATATACTTCGCCTTGATTTGGATTAGCTACGGCATTTCTAAAGAATTCGATGCGATAATTGCCGGCCGGCAAGTCAGCAGTAAAAGTTATCTCTGTGTTGCCACCCGTTTCGGTAATGTTGGTATAGCCAGGAGCATTCAATAGGTCGTTCGGGCCGGTGTCGATATCGTAAGCGTCATTTGCAGTTACGCCATTGCTCCCAAGGTCAACGCCTATCCCTGTATTATCATGGATAGCATTTTGACTAATTGCTACTTTGGAAGCGTTACCCGCAACTGCAATACCAGAGCTACCACTATAGCTCATTGCGTTTTTGGAAATAAATACATTATGTACCGTTCCTAGGGTTTGGATGATTGGTAAAAGAGAATTCCAGTTAATAATAGTATTGCCTTCGGTGGCAGTAACGCCACCGATAGTCACATCTGAAGTATCGTCTTTTAAAACAATGCCGGAGCCAGATAATTGGGTTGAGAAATCCATAGTTAGACTATCTGAACCTACTGAGATATTATTCCCCTGGATAGTTAAGTTTTGAGTTTGCTTTGTATTTAGTTTTTCGGCGACAATGATTCCAGACTGCCCAAAAGCTAAAACATTTCGTTCCGCTGGGTTAGATCCTCCTACTCGACTGCCATGCGAACCTTTTATACTGAGCTGGGCTTCTGCTACCACGGTACTGCTACTTAATGATCCAGTAATATCTGTTCCGATGTAACACCCACTAAGTATGAAATTATCAACGCCATTAATTATCACATCCGAGACTGCCGATTTGCTGATATTAAGACCTCTCAACTCAACATTATCACCCTCAACGACAATACCCCCACTCTGACTATTATCAATCGATACTCGTAATGTCCCGTCCATTGCTTCTGGCCAGGGCTGAGTGTTAGGTGTAGCATCACCTTGAGTGTAGCCATTTATCAGTACACTTTGAGTGATGTTTAACGATGTTTGTGGTTGAATCGTTTTGTCACCAGCTCCAGCGATATTGAAGTTAATTACATCCTGATCACCAGGATTGCCATTGCTATTTGCGTCGGTAATAGCTTGGCGTAAAGAGCCAGCACCAGTATCATTAGTATTTGTAACCGTAAAGCTGGCTGGCGCAGCAACGGCTTTACTGTCTGTGATTGCCGATATTGCTAGCAGACTCGATACCAGCAGAGTAATAAATGACGATATTATTAATAGCTTGCCAATAATTGGTCTTGAGTTGAAATATCTCAAGTGCATCTTAATAATTCCTCGTATCGATCGTAATATTGGCATCGGTTTTTAATGTGAGGCTGCCACTGTTGCCCAGATCATTATTATATTGACCGGCCACCAATACTGGGTTATGGCTGGCCTTATAGCCAACATCATCTCGCAATATATAGATTGAGCCATTGGCTGGTATCACTGTACCGGCGGGGATAGTATAATTTATACCCTCAATTGTCCAATTCGATAGGTCTACCGCCGTGTTAGCACTATTCGACAGTTTTATATATTCATCAGCATTATTGCTATTTGCCACAACCTCTTCAAAAGAAACCGATTCTCGTTCGGTTTGTGTCTGCGAAGCTGGTAGTCCGTGGCTAATGCGTTGAAAAGTATTATAAATTTGTTTTTGTTTATCTATCCCCCAATTTACACTACTTGCATACGATGCGGTTGGCTCTCGTAAAAAATAAGTAGTCTGACTACCCCAATTTAGTGCCTGTGGCCATTTGGCAAGATCTAAGTTTATATCGCTCAACTGTTGCGCCTGATAGGAAGCAAAAGTGTCTCGTAAGCTATCTGAAGAATAGATTTTATCGACTATCGTCCTCAATCGTCTTAGATACATATCCCTAAAAACAAGATTTTGATAGATAGGTTTTTGGAGAAAATAATAGTCAACATTACCATCTAAGTCGTAAAGACTTAGAAGTGGCTTTACTCCCCAGTGACTACCGTCTAAATCCCATAATAGCGATGACCAGCGGTGAGTAGTTGTATTATAGCGTAATACCAGATTACCAATATCCGACATATCATTTTGTGCGATAGCTGATCTCGTACTCATAAAATTAATTTGGTTAGGCAAATCGACATTATCCAGCAAGTAATCATCTAATGCGGAATCATTCCTATCAAAAGCTAATAAATCATTCATAAATTGAACCGACCTTGTGGTATCAGGCGCACCCGATAAAACTTCATGAGGACCATTGTCATATAATTCATCATTATCTAATCCGACATTCTGGCGCCATTCAGACCCGTACTTATCAGCATAGATATAAGCGCCCTCGAATTCGCCATTTTTGTTTAATCTGGATTGCACTATATCCGGATTTAATAAGTCGGCTTGTTCTGCAACCCACCAACCAGTCTTAAATTTAGCGAGGGTGGAATGCTTGACAATGCCCAACATATTAAATTCGGCGATGGCTAAATTCGCTCCAGTTGGTTGCACTGAGTAGCCACTCGGTAACTTAAACTTATACGATAGCTTATCTTCCCAACGAGAATCGTTCCCCCTAACTCGAACCTTGGTGTTATCAAACACATCATTACCATACGCTAGAACGCAATCTACATAAGCGTTATCAAACCGATGACTAGCCGATAGGCTGTTATAATCAGAATCAGCGATAAACCATTCTAGAATCGGCAGATTACTGGTTACGCTCGGGTCTTTTATATAATAGCCGTGATAATTCATCGAGTCATTTGCACTAGGGCTAGTACTTGTACCACTACCATTGGTAGCAGAAACTTTAAAACGCACGAGGGTTTTGATGGCTTGTCCGGGAATTTGTGCACCATACACATTGTCGCCGGATGCACCATCATTATGCGCACCGTCATCATACATAGTTAGCACTGTATCGGCATCAAAGTTTATTTTATAAGCTAGCGTTACGCTAGATATACCAGATCCTGTTACCGTCGCAGTGATATTAACAGGAGTGCTGGCAGTAATATCGTTTGGATCGGTTACGCTAGCGATAGTTGGCAAAGCCAAGCCAACGATGGAGTTTTGCGCCAAAGGCGTTCCGCCATTGCCCATACTTGCGCCCCAGTTGGCTGGGTCAGATGGATCTAGATTGGTAGCCTTAAGTTCTAAAGAAGGACCGCTACCATCAGGACTGGTTGGCCATGGCGAAACATCATCGTAGCTGACTGAACTTATCACATTCGAGCTGTTATCTATAAGAGTTATGGTTTCCCCACCATTTGAAAGGCTCGATCCGGCATATGAAGCACTAGCCGATACTCCATAAGTAGCCAGTGTCTGGACAGTGTCTGGTGAAATAATTAGGTAGCTATTAGCATTAATGATTGTTCCTGGATTAAAAGTCATGGTCGTAAGAGTCACACCACTGCTAAAACTCCAGCCGCCAAGGTCAATATTTGCGCCAGTAGTATTATAGAGCTCAATAAATTCATCATTCTCATTGCCCGTACCTGGCTTGTACATGATTTCATTAATAATCACATCACCCGAAGAAGCTGCCGAAGCCTTATAGACTTGTGTAGCAAAGGAAATCACACCAGCACTCACGATCAACGATATTGTTAGTAGACAATATGCGACAAATTTATTTTTCCACCGAACCATAAGTTGTATTATACGTGGAAAGTGTACTATTGCAAAAACAAGGCTATAAGACAGAGAACATAATGACCGGATTCCGCCACTGCTCAGCAAATAATTTCTCTCCCACCGAGCCGACTCGTCCAAGCTGGCGGTTCGCTTGATCAAGTCGAACTCTGCCAATACTCTGAACCAGAAATTCCCATTCCTGAGACGAGTACGCTGGTGATCCCGCTCTATCTATCGGCTGACTACCCTTGCTCTGCAATTCGTATTAATGAGATAGCCGTTCGTCGATACATCGAAAATCAAGAAAAGGAATTAACTGTTTCACTATATCGACGGGGATGGATTTCATAATCCTGCCTATATCTATTGATAATTCGAGCTTACTGCTGTCAAGCTAGAAATACAGGCAGCTTAAGTGTGTATTTCTTAGCATAAGCTGTATAATTAAGCTGCGATGACTGATTCTGAAAAGATTTTTGATTCTGCCAGTGAATACCAAGTTACTGCCGAGCTCATCAGTCCAATTACCCTCTTGGCTGCCGCACTCCTAACTGTTGATTATCTGCGGGGCATGACGTTCTCTAACTCCCCGACAGTGGTGCTTGGCTTCGTCGGACTCCTGGTCATCATATCACTGCTTCTCTTCATACCGGCTCTAAAATTCGGTAAGCTGCACGCTAGGTACTTAATCCTCTATCATTTACTAATTGCGTTTGCTCTCATTTTTGTGGTGAGTACACAATCATATTATTTGCTGCTGTGGATTCTTCTAGCCTACATCACGAGTAACTACTATGAAGTTTGGGGGCTTTCTATCAATCTTGCGGTCTTACTGATCATAATGATTGTAAGCGTGACATATCAGACGCATGAATTGTCACTCACTCATGTACTGGATATTACCCCTTCATATCTCATGGTGTTTGCTTTGAGTGCTTTGCTTGCCCGGATCGGTCTTGGCAATCGCAAGCAACGCGCCACAATGAAACAAAAAATCACTCAAGCAAATTACGAGCACGAGCGACTCATTGCGCTCATTAACTCGGTCAGCGAGGCGGTGATCGCCATCAATCAAAAGGGCAAGATTACTCTTTTCAATGCGGCGGCGCTTGACCTGATCGATACGAACATGGAGCTCACGGGACAAATGATCAATAATGTGCTGCGCTTGAAAGACGAAAAAAACAACCCGATTGACCTATTAAAACTCGTACGAGACACGAAATACATCCAACACCGAACAGACCTGATCATGCCATACGGCGAAGAGGACCACATTGCCCTTGATGTCAATATCAGCCGCGTATCGATTACAGCGCCCCTCGCCAAGCAAGAAGGCTACATCTTACTGATGCGCGATATCACACACGAGAAATCACTAGATGAAGAGCGTGAATTGTTTATTTCAGAAGTAAGTCACGAGCTACGCACCCCCATTACTATTGCTGAAGCCAATGTGTCTATGGCAGAGCTGTCAGCCAGCAAGCCAGGCATGGATCCTGCAAAACTCACAGAAGTTATTTCAAAGGCCCATAAACAAATATTGTTTTTAGCAGATATGGTCAATGACTTGTCGACACTATCTCGTGCCCAAAGACCCGATGCTGAGATGGACGTAGCTACCTTCCCTATCCAAGAAATTATCGATGAGCTCATGAAGACGTACGTTGCGCAGGCGGAGAAAAAAGGCCTATATCTACATGCTGAGACCGACCAAAATCTTCCACAAGTAACAACATCGCGGCTATACGTAAAAGAAATCATGCAAAACTTCCTTACAAATGCCATCAAGTACACTCGTGAGGGAGGAGCTACGATCATTGCGAAGCTGATTGATGACTACACGCTACAAATCGGCGTGCGAGATACCGGCATAGGCATCGCAAAGAGCGAAGTAAACAAGGTTTATGAAAAATTTTGGCGCTCGGAGGACCCCTATACACGTCAAACGAGCGGTACTGGCCTTGGTCTATTCATTACCGCTAAGCTCGCCAAGCGTATCGGCGCCCAGCTCCACCTCGATAGTGAGCTCAAAAAAGGTTCGACATTTTCGCTACTACTGCCAGTAGTTGCAGTTAAGGACGTCGACGTGAAGAACCTTGTCAAAGAAGAAGTGCAGCACCTCTACGAATAGCTTCATTCACTACACAGTGCGCGGTAAGCAAAAAAAATTGCGGGCTAATATATTATTTGCTTGTGCTAGCTTCGCGCCGTGCCGCGCGCATCGCGAGCACTGTGCAGACTACGACACTCAAGAAGCCAACTACTTGCAGGAAGGAAAATGTAGCCGACTGAAAATCTAGTGGCAAAAATGGCTGTAATGCAAAGACCATGCCCATTATTAAAAAAAACCACGCGAATGAACGTAATCGCCATCGCTGAGAAGTCTTTGTAGCGACCTTTGCCTGCGTAAAAAAATACATTCCCAGTAGGATCAGTGCAAGAAAATCAATCGCCGTCAATATCGCGTAGTATTGTGGATATGCAAAATCGAGCATATAACCCCCATCAGCCGTCCGAATGACCCGAGTATTATATGGTATGTTTACCCAATATGATGCTGCAACGCAGACGCCAGTGTAGAGGGCTAAGCCTATCTTGGCTAACGATTGTACTGCCTGGTGGCTTGCGAGAAAAATACGGACAGCAATAAGCCAGATAATAAATAGAGTGAGATATTGTAGTGTGTCACCGATAAAGATCCCCCAACTTAATAGCAATGCATCGCTGATAAACGTTGTCGGTATCATAAATGCCATCAAAGCCAATAGCATCGTGAAACTTGCCACAGTCAGATACGTACCAATCTGATTTGTGCTGGACCGCATGGAGCGTAGCCCCCGAACAAAAAGATACAATATAACTGGCAGACCAATGTACCAGTGGATAACATTAAGCGGAATGCGCATATACTTTATACTACCACTTACGCAACAAAAAAGCCCATTCTTATTGCACAGACTAATGTATGGAGCCCGCGAGAGGAATCGAACCCCCAACCTACGGTTTACAAAACCGTTGCTCTGCCAATTGAGCTACGCGGGCTTACTTATGAGAACAGTGCTGTTACTAAAACATCAAATCGCGGCTGGACAATCAATAGAATACCAACGACTACCGCCAAAAGTCCAGGGACCCACGCCACTAAACTCGTGTAACCAACAGCCCCAGGAACAATCGCTAGCAGAGCGATATCAATCAATAACAACACACATCCAAAAGAATGTATTGCACGATTGCATTTTGTTTTCAGTACCTTCATCTATTTCATGACTCTGCAGTTGGGCTTCAACCAACGGGTTAAATACTGGTGCAGGGGGAGGGATTCGAACCCCCGAAGGCATGAAGCCGACAGATTTACAGTCTGTTGCGTTTGACCGCTTCGCTACCCCTGCATGATGGCTGTACTATTTCTCATGGAGCCCAAGACGAGGATTGAACTCGTGACCCCTTCCTTACCATGGAAGTGCTCTACCACTGAGCTACTTGGGCATCATTACAGAGTAAATATGATATACTCATGTCAAACTACACCAGGAAAGCTTACCATTTTTAACTATTTTTTTCAATCAATAATTGCTGCCATTGACTCGCCCTCTCGGAATCCTGATGGGCACGATACCATTGTATGACTGACTGAACAACAGGCTGATTCGTTCGATCAAACTCGTGCGCCGCAAGGAGTGCTTCAAGTTGTTTTTGAGGCTGATGTGCGAGAGCGTGCATTTTTGAGAGGGACATATATCGCACCAGAGACGGTTCGAGCTCTATTGCTTGCTCCATGGCTTGTATCGCCCGCTCCGACTGTTTGGCGTGATAGAGAATCGTACTGTAGTTATGCAGATCTGCAGCGGTGGTTTCGCGTCGCATTACAAGCTCCAAGCACTCCTGCGCATCGGCATAATTGTGCAAATACGAATATACCAGCGCAAGCCGGCGGTATGCGGTGAGATTCTTATGATCAAGCTTGAGAACCCTCAAGAACGCTTTCTCGGCAGAAGTCCATTTGCGCTCACTGTAGTATCGCTCAGCAGTATCGATAAGGCGCTGCAATTCTGACTCATGTGTTACGGCTGAATTATCCGCGCCAGAGTTAAGGAAGTGAGCCAGTTGATTATAGGTACTGCGCGACAAATGCCAGGTAATACCGGCCAATATCCCAAAGACCAGCACTGGCCAGACTATACCCATCATGACTCAATCCCCTGTGCAGCCCATGCTTCAAGAAGAAGTCGATAATTTGGTACGTTTTGAGCGTAAGCACCATATTCAGATAACCAAGCGAGATCAGTTAGTTTAGCATTGCGGTGCAAATCGTTTAACAGATTATAATATTCAACATCCAGCGTCTTAGACTCATGATATGAGCTAATTAGAGCTAACTTGGCAGCAACCAACGATGCGTTCGCTAATTCGGACGGCGAGTGCTCAGAATTACCAGGTGTTGCTGCTACAATTGCCGTGCGTGATCGTATCGTAGGAAGCAGTCGTGCCGCAGAATGAGCGGTTAGAAGAAAGGATGTCCTCTCTGGAGGCTCCTCCAAGAGTTTTAGAAGTGCATTCGCCGCCTCTTGGTTCATATTGTCGGCGTCGTAAATCACAACCCAGCGATGCTGGCTGGCACTACTAGCAGTCAGCGACAGCTCCTGGACGATATCGATAATTTGCTTGCGCAATATCTTGTTTTTTTCGGGTCGAACAACCAGTACTTCTGGACGATCTAGCACTACGTCTTTGGAGCATTGTAATGCATGAGCTATCTCAGAGATCACAATATCTTCACAATCCGCTTGATTTGTGCCAGTCACTGTCTTTGCATGCATGGCTCTATTGTACCGGGATTTTACAGTCAAATTCATCCAGGGTGCGCAGGAAAATATCATCTGGCTCTGCAATAAATGTTTTCTTCACGCCACTCGGCAACGGAAGTTGTAAGGAATGAGCGTGAAGCATGAGACGATGCCCGGTTGGAGAACGATCCCCGTACAGCGGATCACCCACTATAGGGTGCTTAATGGCGGCGAGATGTACGCGTATTTGATGGGTGCGCCCGGTCGTCGGGCGAGCAGCGATAAGTGTTGCTGCACTGCCCCGAGATAGCCCCTGTATGTATGTTTGAGCCTGCTTGCCAAGCGGATCAACCTCCATCCGGGTAGCATTCTTAGTCGAGCGCGATAAACTAAAAGTGATTCTCTGCACCCCGTAGCCAACTTCGCCCCAGACCAATGCCCAATATTCTTTTTCGACTACACGTGCCCTGAAGGCAGCTTGCAATGCCCTCTTGGCGGCTTCGTGTTTTGCAATAATCATTACGCCGGAAGTATCCCTATCAAGTCGGTGCACGATCCCCGGGCGCACAATATCTTGATCGTGCACGCGACCAAGCAAGCTTCCCGAAACGCTAGCTTCGCGCGAGCCAGGCTTCGGGTGCGAAATTAGGCCAGCTGGCTTATTGATAACAATCACATCTTCATCTTCGTAAAGTATGGGGATGTCATCGGCAGCAAGCTGCTTGATCTCAACTTTTGGCGGCTCGCCGACTATCTGAATATTATCTGCCTGCCGTATGATGTGGTTCGCTTTAACGGCCCGACCATCTATCCGCACCCCTCCAGACTTGATGTGTTTTTGCCAGGCACTACGTGTAGCGTCTGGGCGCATCTGAGCTAGAAAAGTGTCGAGTCGCAAGCCCACGTGCGACTCATCCGGTAAAAGCATATCTATCCCCCATTTTATTTCTTACTATCCTCACACCAGCTCATGAACTTGTTTGAGCTGAGCTTGGGTACCCATCACGATAAGCCGATCGCCGGCATACATCGTTTCGTTGCCCGACGGATTCACCTTACTCATGCCATCTGCTGCATTGAGAGCAAGTATTGTTGCACCGACCCGCTCATGATAGAGGTCATTGAGTGTCTTGCCAGCAAGATGGCTCCGCTGCGGGATATGAATTTCCTCTACATGCAGCTGACTATTATCATTGGTCGACAGCACTTCAAGGAAATCCACTGCATTGGGGCGAGTCAGCATTGTCGCCATATGATACGCACCGATCTGATACGGAAGCGCTGTTCGATCCGCTCCTGCTCGCTCCATACGTTGTCGATTTTCATCGCGATTGACTCGTGCCACGATAAATACATCAGAATTGAGCTGCCGACAGGCTAGGGTCACGAACAAATTTGCGCTATCATCGCCGAGTGTAGCGACAACTCCCTTAGCACGCTCGATACCAACTGCCTTCAGCACATCTTCATCGGTAGAGTCGCCCAATAGTGCAGTGTGGCCTTCAGCAATCGCACGCTTCACCTTATCCTCATCTTTATCGAGAGCGACATAGGTCGCACCCTCATCTCGGAGTTCCTCAACTACTTGCGAGCCTACTCGACCGAGGCCACAAACAATATAGTGCTGTTTCATTTTTGCAACTTTGCTACGCATTTGATGTCGTTTTAAACCGTCTCCTAACCCTACTATATAGTCTGCTAAAACCTTAAGCAAATACGCCACAACTACGATTGAAGACAGCACCAGGAATACGACAAGCGCTCGGCTGGCGGGATCTTTGAAGCCATAGTGATCAAAGTGACTCAAGAGGATCATGATGGTTTCATAAAAAGCCTCGCTAGGCTCAATGCGTGCTGTCTCACTAAAACCAACCGTCCCAATGACAATTAATAGGATTGTCAGGATGCCAATATTTCGCAATAGTTTCTTGTCTACCATAAGCGCTTACGAGTCATTATACCTGGTTCGTCACTGCGCTGCGAACAAAAAAGTCTCGATTAAGAGACTTTTTTGAAAGATGTTCTGCGTAATATTTAACGCTTTGAGAACTGAGGAGCTTTGCGAGCCTTCTTGAGCCCGTACTTTTTGCGTTCTTTTTCGCGTGGGTCACGAGTTAGATGACCAGCCTTCTTCAAGCTTAGTCGAAAATCATCACTCATCTCTACGAGAGCGCGAGCAATGCCGAGACGGATCGCATCAACTTGACCACGTTTACCCCCACCTTCAACTCGCACAATTGCATCGAGCTGACCCTGCTTACTGACTTGCTCGAGTGGTGCGGTCATAAGCTTAATGAGCGTATCGTTGTTGAAGTATTCGCCTGCAGGAATCGTATTGACTGTAATAGCGCCCTTCCCATTCATCAATCGCACGGTTGCTACAGCTTCTTTGCGACGACCTACAGCGTAGTAATATTGTTTTTTTGATTCTGCCATAATTACTTCACCTTCCATTCTTTAGGCTGCTGTGCGGTGTGCGGGTGATCTGGGCCAGCGTGTACGTGCAGTCTACCAAGCATATGTTTTGCAAGCTTGTTCTTGGGGAGCATCCCCTTAACGGCTAACTCAATCACGCGCTCTGGGTGCTTCTCGAGCTGGTCGGCCAAAGATATTTCCTTGATACCGCCAGGGTAACCGCTGTGGCGGTAGTATTTCTTATCAGTTAGCTTATTGCCCGTAACGGCAACTTTTTCGGCATTAATAACGATGACACAGCCGCCAACAAGTGCATGTGGGCTATATTGTGGCTTGTCCTTGCCCATGAGCTTCATTGCAATTTGAGTAGCCAGACGACCAAGTACTACATCGGTAGCATCGACAATATACCATTCAGGCTTAAACTCGAGCGGTTTCGGAGCAAACGAGCGATTATCTTTAGTGATGAGGCTCATTTTTTTGTCTCCTTTACTGGCTTTTTGTCATTCTTTTTGTCCGATTTTACAGCTTCTGCTTTTTGAGCTTGAATTTTTTTAATCTTTTCTTCAAAATCATCATCCAAAACAAGGCTAACTTTTGTCATTGCTGCAGCATCCCCTCGCCGATAGCCAGTGGCAATAAGTCGCGTATAGCCCGAGGGGCGACTCTCGAAGCCGTGTACGAGCTCTTGAATAAGCTTATCAGCAGCCGTCTTTGAGCCAAGATCGGCATGTATACGACGAATATTGTGAAGGCCGCCTTTTTTAGCGCGCGTAACGAGACGGTCAAATACTGGCTTGATAGCTTTTGCTTTCGCCTCAGTTGTCTCAATTGATTCATATAGAACCAATGATTCTAGCAAGCCCTTCACCACAGCCGAACGAGGGCCGTTTTTACGGGAGAGCTTGGATGTGGTGTGATAGTGAGCGTGCATAATACTTCCTTACGCTGATTATTCAGCAAGTGAAATCCCCATTTCTTCGAGTTTTTCAAGCACCTCTTCAAACGCTTTTTGACCAAAGCCCTTAAGTGACTTCAAGTCACTCTTAGTGAGTTGTGTGAGGTCACCGACAGTGAGAATGTCATTGTTGATAAGAGCATTAGTTGTGCGCTGACTCATTGAGAGCTCTTCGACTGCGATTTGGCCATGCTCTGCTTCTGCTTTTGCTTCTGCGGTCATAATGCCATCAATGCCGACAGATACAACATCCATGCCAGCAAGTACTTGGAAGTGCCCCACAAGGATCTGGGCTGCCTGCTGCATAGCTTGAGCTGGTGTTACGCTTCCGTCTGTCTCGACTTCCATGACTAGGCTATCCAGGTTCGTCATTTGACCAACGCGAGTGTTCTCAATGTCAAAACGTACGCGCTTGATTGGAGTATAGATTGCGTCTACGGCAATGTAGCCAATGGGCAATTTTTCTGAACCACGGGTTTCTACTGGACTATAACCACGACCTTGCTCGATGCGCAATTCGATCTCGAGCTTACCCTTTGCGTCATCGATATAGCAGAGCTCGAGGTCCTTGTTCACGATTTGCACGGCTTCGGTTTCTTTGATGTTGGCAGCAGTAACGGTACCCTTACCTGATTTGGTGAGAGTTATGAATGTGGGCTCATCACCATGATATGCAACCTTGAGCCGCTTGATATTGAGGATAAGTGTAATAACATCCTCGCGAATCCCTTTGATAGTTGTAAACTCGTGGTCTACACCGTCAATCTTAACTGCAGTAACGGCAGCACCCGCCAAGCTCGAGAGCAAGACACGACGCATCGAGTTGCCGATAGTCATACCATAGCCTGGATACAGAGGTTCTACAGTGAAACGGCTCGTCAGTTCTGAGAGCTGTTCCTCTTTCATTTCTGGTAGGTTTATGTTGTAAAGCGCCATGATAACTCCTATTTGGTTAGTTTTATCGCGAGTAATACTCGATAATTAGTTGTTCTTCAATAAAGTTGTCACTGTCGTCGCGGAGTGGCAGGCTTGTGACGGTGCCTGTCAGCTTCTTTGGATCAAGCTTCAGCCAGCTTGGCATTTCTTGATTCTTCAACTCCTCTGTGCGGGCTACGAAGTAAGCATTCTTTTGGCTTGATTCTTTCACGGTAATTTCATCTCCCGGCTTAACTGCTGCAGAAGGTATGTTTATTTTTTTGCCATTCAGGCGAATATGCGCGTGGCTCACTAGCTGACGAGCGGCTTGTCTTGAGGGCGCAAAGCCAAGTCGATAGACGACGTTATCGAGGCGCAATTCCAGCAGGCGCAGAAGGTTTTCACCCGCAATACCCTCTCGTCGAATCGCCTCAGAAACATAGCGACTGAATTGCTTTTCCATAACGCCATACAGACGTTTTACCTTTTGCTTTTCTCGCAACTGAACCGCGAAGTCTGATGGCTTAGGGCGACGTGCCTGTCCGTGCTGACCTGGAGCAAAATTACGACGAGTAAGCGCTTTTACAGCCTTAGGATGAAGCTGTACGCCTTCGCGACGAGCTAGTTTCGCTATTGGGGTAAGATTACGAGCCATGACTAGTTCCTCTTTGCCTTTCGTGGACGACAGCCATTGTGCGGTACGCCTGTGATGTCCTTGATACTTGATACAGCTATACTAGTATTCTGAAGCGCACGAACAGCACTCTCTCGACCAGAACCAATCCCTTGAACTACCACTTCTACTTGCACCAAACCAAAGTCCTTGGCCTTTTCGAGCGCTTTTTCTGTAGCGATCTGAGCGGCATATGGAGTACTCTTGCGTGAACCCTTGAACCCAGCCGAACCCGACGATGCCCAGGCAACGACATTCCCAGCTTCGTCGGTAATACTTATCATAGTGTTATTAAACGTAGCCTGAATATGCACAACGCCCTTGGCGATATTGCGCTTTTGCTTCTTACGACGAGTTTTTGATTTGGTTGCTTGTGCCATCATGTATCCTTAAAACTTACTTACGTCTTAGCCGCAGCCTTCTTACGGCCAGAACCCATGGTAACTTTCTTGCCACGCTTAGTGCGGCCATTTGTTTTCGTTCGCTGACCTCGTGATGGAAGATTGGCGATATGGCGCAGCCCGCGGTAAGCCTTGATTTCTTTGAGTCGCTTAATATTGAGCGTCACTCGACGAGAAAGCTCAGCTTCCACTTCGTAATTCGCATCAAGCTCGTTACGCAGCTTAGCAAGATCAGCTTCAGTCAAATCCTTCACACGTATATCAGGATTAATATCAAGCTTCTTCAATATATCCTGACTGGACTTAAGTCCGATGCCGTAGACATAGGTTAGTGCAATTTCAATACGCTTTTCATTTGGTATATTTGTGCCTGCGATACGAGCCATGGTTTAAATTTTATCCTTGACGCTGCTTATGCTTAGGGTTCTCACAAATAACACGAACGACGCCCTTACGACGGACGACTTTACAGCGATCACACATTGGCTTAACGCCTGCTCGTACTTTCATTTGGTGAGTAATCCCCTAACGATTATCTATCTACGACTGCAACTTACCGGTGTCTATACACAATGCGACCCTTTTCGAGATCGTATGGCGTCATTTCCAGCGTAACCTTGTCGCCTGGAAGAATCTTGATATAGTGCATGCGCATTTTCCCAGAAACGTGCGCCAACACAATATGGCCGTTTTCGAGCTCTACACGAAACTTAACGTTCGGTAGTGCTTCGACAACCGTGCCTTCTACTTCGATTACTTCCTTTGTACTGGTCATAGTTACAGTGCTACAGTAGTTAATTCTATCTGATAATTCCCTATCTGTAAAGCCTTTTTCATGGGTATTTTAGTACTTTTCATAGGTTGCCATCAAAATACGCGATTCGGCCTGTCTCATCGTCTCAATAGCCACTGAAACCAAGATAAATACACCTGTACCACCGATCGCAATACTCTCACTACTATCAAAGAATCGCGCTAAAACGAATGGCATAAGAGCTATGAGCCCGAGAGCCAGAGCGCCAGACAGGTTCAGTCTGCGAATTACTCGCTTCAGATAAGTAGCTGTTTCGTTACCAGGGCGGATTCCAGGGATAAAACCACCTTGCTTCTGGAGGTTTTCAGCTATTTCCTTGGGCTTAAACACGATAGATGTGTAGAAGAAAGTGAAGACAAAAATCAGGAGGAAATAGGTGGCGGCATAGACTGTCGATTGGGCAGAAAACCAGGTTGTTAAGTTCTGCGCTAACTGCGCTACCCATGGGGTTTTGGCATTCGCGAGCAACTGACCAAGAAAAGTTGGCACCGAGAGTAAGGCCAGGGCAAAGATTACCGGAATCACACCGGCAGTAATAAGCCTGAGCGGTAAATGTGTATCAACGCTATTGTAGCCGGCTAGTGCTGCACTGCGACGCGCATACGAGATTGGTATGTTGCGCTGCGCTTCATTCACAAGAACCACCACAAAAACAGTTATAAGACCGACTATCCCAAGCAACCCGACCTTCAAGGCCTGACTAGCATCCCCCTGCAACAGCGTCAGCTGTTGCGTCACGATTCCTGGTAAACTAGCTACGATTCCAGCAGCGATAATAATTGAGATACCATTGCCGATACCATACTCACTGATGAGCTCACCTAACCACATCAAGAGCATAGATCCTGCTACCATGGTAAGAATCAAGAATGCCCACTGACCGATGCTGGGGTTCCCGATGAGATCAGTGCCAGTTGATTGCTGAGATATCTGACGCACAACTGCCACCACCGCAAACGACTGCACCACCGCCAGCGGAACCGTCAGATAGCGCATGTACTGGTTAAGCTGCTGTCTACCCCGCTCGCCCTCTTTCGAAAGACTCTCCCAAGAGGGAATAACTTGCTGCAACAGCTGCACCACGATTGAAGCGGTAATGTATGGACCGATTCCCATGGCAATGATTGAAAAGTTCGAGAGTGCTCCACCAGTAAATAGATTTGCAAATCCGAGAATCGGTGTGCGCGAGAAAAATGAGAGCAAGAAAGTCTGTAAGCGCTTCGAATCTGGGACTGGAACTGGGATATGGGTAAGTAAGCTGTATATCACAAGAATGCCGGCGATTACGAGTAACCGCTTCCGCAATTCTTTGTTCTTCCAGAGCTGACTGATGTTCGATCGGTTCATATCAGTACCCAGTATACCCCATCACTACCCTCCTACGAGTATCTCTTTGCTTACTTTGCGTCTTTTTTGTCGGTTGCAGTAGCCTTGGCCTTCGCAAGCTCAACAATCTTGATCGAGCCGCCGACTTTTTCTACTGCCTTCAGGGCTGGCTGTGAGCTAGCTTGGACTTCGATAGTGAGAGCGTCTTTAGGGGTTCCTGGACCAACCAACTTCACAGGTCTATCTGCGTACTTAATAAGGCCTAATTTTTTCAGGGTTTCTGCATCAACCTTCTTGGTGCCCGTAGCGTCAAGTTGAGCAAGGCGAACAAGCTGATACGAAACGCCGGCGTGCTTGAAGCCGCGAGCTTTAGGCAATCGCATCGAAAGCTTTGTCTGTCCACCTTCGAACCCTGGCTTAAGCTTCTTACCCGTACGAGCTTTTTGACCCTTTGTGCCCCGTCCAGCTGTCTTGCCGCCGCCAGCAGATATACCGCGACCTACTCGTGATGACTTAGTATGGGCCTTGAGGGTTAATTCATGAAACTTCATTTCGAGACCTCCTTCGTGGCTTCATCGGCAGACTTGCCGCGAACTGGTGCGTGATTAAGAGACTGTAATGCCACAAGTGTCGCATTGGCATTGTTGATCTTATTCGTACTACCAAGTGCCTTGGTAAAAACATCACGTACACCCGCTACTTCAAGCACAGAGCGAACAGCGCCACCGGCAATTACACCAGTTCCTTCAGGTGCAGGCTTCATAAACACCCGTGCTCCACCAAATTTAGCCCCTACTTCGTGGGCAATAGTAGTACCGGTGAGCTGCAAGGTAAACATACTCTTGCGGCCTACGAGTGTTGCCTTCTGGATAGCCGAGGTAACATCGCGACCCTTACCTACGCCTACGCCGACGCCACCATGGCCATCACCAACAACAACCGTCGCGCGAAAACGGAAACGGCGACCACCTTTTACTACACGGGCGACACGATCAAGCGAGATCATTCGCTCGATAAGTTCTGGTCCATTGACATCTTGAGCCTGCTTCATACCAGGTTGTGTATTCGTTGGTCGCATATTATATCTCCAATCCTTTCTCTCGTGCAGCATCAGCTAATGCGGCGACTCGTCCATGATACTGTTTTGCACCACGATCAAAAGTAGCGGCAGTAATCTTAACTTTCAATGCAGCATCGGCAATTTCTTGCCCAACCCAGACTGCTTTTTCAGTCATAGTTTTTTTAGCGACGGCTTTTTGGCCTACGGTAGACACTGATACGAGGGTCTTCTGTGCATCGTCATCGATAAGCTGAGCGGCAACATGCTTCAGCGAAACATGCACGCTTAATCGTGGACGTTCTGTAGTGCCATGAAGACGAGCGCGAGTACGCAAACCGCGGCGGATAGTATGATTTCGTTTAAGTCGTAATTCTTTTAGCATAATAATCTTCCTTATGCAGCCTTAGCTGCAGCCTTTCCAGCTTTACGTCGGATGCGCTCATCGGCGTACTTAATACCCTTACCTTTATATGGTTCAGGCTTCTTCAATGCGCGAATCTCGGCAGCTACGGCACCGACTTGCTGCTTATCGGCTCCACTGACAGTAATGGAATTGCCTTCTACTTGCAGTTCAATGCCTTCTGGCGCCTTGAAGTCGATCTTATGAGAGAAGCCAAGTGCAAATTGCAGATCATTACCCCTTTTCTCTACACGAAATCCAACGCCATTCATTTCCAGCTTCTTCGCGAAGCCATTCGTCACACCTTGTACGGCATTATCGATGAGCGTACGCAAAAGCCCAAACTGAGCATTTGTGATACGATTCTGAACCTGCTGCTCAACGACAAGCTGCTCAGCATCTTGCTTGATCGTAAAGCCAGGAGCAATCGTCACTTGGAGCTCACCTTTTGGCCCTTGAGCCGTAAGCGTTTGCTCTGCGATTGCCACAGTCGTGCCAGCAGGGATTGTAATGGGGTTTCGTCCTATTCTACTCATAGCGTTTTACCATACCTTACAGATTAATTCACCACCGAGACCTTTGGCTCGTGCTTCGTACCCGGTCATAACACCAGCGGAAGTTGAAACGATCACGATGCCACGGCCACCTAAGACACGAGGGATCTCATCACGTCTGGCGTACATACGACGTCCTGGCTTTGACACTCGCTGAATAGCAGTCAGTGGCTTCTTGACCTGAGTCTGATCAATAACCAGTTTCATTTGTTTTGCGACAGTAGCTTCGTCGACAATAATCTCTGAAAGATAGCCATTTTTCTTAAGAATTTCAGCAATGTGTGCCTTCATCTTCGAGTACGGCAAAGTCACTTCGCTCTTGCCAACAGCAACGGCGTTGCGAATTCGAGTGAGCATATCTGCGATTGGATCTGTTGTAATCATATCTTTGCCTACCAACTAGCCTTTCTCACGCCAGGGATTTCCCCCTTGGAGGCGTGTTCACGAAACGTGATGCGCGACAGACCGTATTGTCGGATATAGCCGCGGCTACGGCCGGTAATCTCACAGCGGTTACGTTGACGGATCGGGTTTGCATTTCGTGGGAGTTTAGCCAGGCCCTCAAGGTCACCGGCTGCCCTCATTTCTGCACGCTTAGCTGCGTATTTGTCGGCCAATTTGGTACGTTTCTTTTCACGTTCGAAGAGTGCTTTTCGAGCCATGGTTACTTCTCCTTCCTTTCGAGCGGTACGCCGAGGGTGCGCAAGAGCGCCTCTCCTTGCTCCTTATTTTTTGCTGTTGTCACGAGCGTGATCTGAATACCGTGGGTCTGATTAGCTTCTTCGTAGCTAATCTCCGGGAATACCGTGTGCTCGGTCAGTCCGATAGAATAATTCCCATGCGAGTCAAAAGCCTTAACTGAAAGCCCATGAAAATCACGCACACGAGGAAGCACGATTGAGTTCAAGCGATCGAGGAAGTCATACATGCGTTCAGTGCGGAGTGTTACTTTAGCACCAATTGCATTCCCCTCGCGAAGCTTGAATCCAGCGATACTGTTCTTGGCTTTGGTGATTACAGGCTGCTGACCAGTAAGTTTACGCAGAGTAGCCACAGCTGTATCAAGATACTTCTGGTCAACTACAGCACGACCAACACCAACCGATACAACCACCTTAATCAAGCGTGGTGTCTGATGGACGTTAGTGAGCTTGAGCTGATCTTTCAAGCTCGTAGCGAGTTCTGTTCGATATTTTTCCTGTAAGCGATTCATTTCTTCACCTCAGCCTTCTTCTCGGCTGGCTTCTCAGTTGCTTTCTTGGTCTTCTTGTTGCCAAACTGAGCTACTTTAAAGACTCGTTCTTTACCATTCTTCGTCACCTTGTAGCCGACTCGAGCTGGCTTATTGGTCTTTGGGTCTAAAATCATAACTTTTGCACTATCAATTGGCTTCGTGAGCTCAATGATGCCACCCTTAGGATTTTGAGTGGTTGGCTTGGCGTGGCGCTTCACGACATTTACGCCCGCTACAACTACCTTATTGAGTTTCGGTAGCACAGCCATAATTTCGCCAGTCTTACCTTTATCACGCCCAGCAATAATCATTACTTTATCTTTTAGCTTGAGCTTCATTAGAGCACCTCCGGCGCGAGCGAGACAATCTTCATATAGCCACGGTCTCGCAATTCGCGAGCTACAGGTCCAAAAATACGTGTTCCGCGTGGCTGGCCTTGCTTATCGATAATCACGGCTGCATTTTCGTCAAAGCGAATCACACTACCATCAGCACGACGAGTCTGATTGACAGTACGCACCACGACAGCCTGTACGACTTCTTTTTTCTTGACAGTGCCGTTTGGTGTTGCGGTCTTGACTGAGGCAACAATCACATCGCCGATATGGGCATATCGGCGCTTCGATCCGCCAAGTACCTTAATGCAAAAGATGCGCTTTGCACCAGTGTTGTCGGCAGCCTTCAGTATAGTCTGCGGCTGGATCATAACTTTGCCTCCTCTGACTTTGGAGCAGCTTCAAGAATCTTTGTGATAGCAAAGCGCTTATCGCTACTTATAGGACGAGTTTCAGCAATCTCGACTACGTCACCGATCTGAGCGGTATTGTAGGCGTCATGCGCCTTAAAGCGAGTGCTAATAGTAAAACGCTTACGGTAAATCGGATGATTCTTCGCACGCTCAACCAACACGATAGCAGTCTTGTCCATCTTGTTTGATACAACTTTTCCGATCATTGTTCTAGCCATTTTGCTTCTCCAATTCAGCCATCTCTCGCTCGGACTGCACGGTCAGAGCTCGGGCCACTATTCGCTTAAGGTTGTGAATCTCTTTCACGTTCTTTACTTCTTTGGTGCGCATATCGATATGAGCTTGAGCGATTTTTTCACGAGTTTCAGTTACGAGTCGCCCGAGTTCGGCATCGTTTTTGGCGCGAATTTCTGTCATTTTCATGATTATTCTCCTGCCTCACGAGTTACAAAGCGTGACTTCACAGGAAGCTTTCGGCCAGCCAGGCGCATTGCTTCTTTTGCTACTTCTTCAGTAACGCCATCGAGCTCAAAAATAATGCGACCAGCTTGGACTTTTGCAACGTAGTGATCTACTGCACCCTTGCCTGAACCCATGCGTACTTCATTTGGCTTTTGTGTGACTGGGGTATGCGGGAAAACACGAATCCAAACCTTACCACCACGCTTGATATAGCGTGTCATAGCACGACGAGCAGCTTCGATCTGACGTGAAGTCAATCGATCGTTTTCGAGTACGCGCAGGCCATACCGACCGAAGTCGATGTTTGTACCACGCGTAGCGGCACCGACGTTTTTGCCCTTAAAGGCTTTTCGGAATTTAGTTTTACGTGGGAGTAACATGATTAGTTTTCCTCTCCTCGATAAATCCAAACCTTCACGCCGATAATACCGAAGGTCGTCGTAGCTTCTGCGGTCGCATAGCTAATCTTGGCGCGAATGGTATGCAGCGGGATACTGCCTTCAGCAACAGTTTCGCGACGTGCCATATCAGCGCCATTCAGTCGTCCAGATACGCTTGCCTTTACACCAAGTGCACCAGCCTTCATGCTATTCTCAACAGCATTCTTGAGAATACGGCGGAATGGCATACGGCGCTCAAGGGCGCTGGCGATATTATTTGCGACCAGTTGTGCCTCAAGGTCAGGCTGGCGAATCTCTTCGATATTAATACGCATCTTGCCATAGATCACCCTTGAGAGGGCTTCTTTGAGAGCTGTAGTACCCGAGCCACCGCGACCAATAACGACACCAGGCTTAGCAGTATAAATAGTAATTACCACTTCACCGGTGGAGCGCTCGATCTCGACGCGCGCAACTGCCGCACGAAAACCAAGCATATCACCGACTACCTTGCGGATTTGCAAGTCTTGCTTCAAGAGCGATTTGTAATCACGTTCAGCAAACCAGCGACTACGCCACTGTCGATCAGCGGCAAGACGCAATGAAATTGGATTAATTTTTTGTCCCATTACTTGGCTTCCTTCTTCATTACGGGCTGTTTTTTAACAGCTTTTTTCTTTTCTGACGCAGCTTCGTCGGTGACAACAACTGTCAGGTGCGAACTGCGGTGCAAAATTGGATGCGCCATACCGCGAGAGCGTGGTCGGAAGCGTTCTTGTGCCGGACCTTCATCAACACGAATTTCTGCCACGCGCAGCATGCTCTTGCGCAAGTTGTGGTTGTTTTCTGCGTTTGCGACAGCACTCTTCAGGGCATCAGCAACCATCGCAGCTCCTTTCTTTGGAGTAGCTGCGAGCAAGTACTCAGCATCAATCACGCGTGCGTTGCGTACGAGGTCCGCACTCAGGCGCAGTTTGCGAGCAGATATCTTGAGTCCGCGAGCTTTTGCAATTACTTTCATCACGTTATCCTTGCGCCTTTGCTAATTTACCACCGTGCCCACGGAATTTGCGGGTTGGTGCAAATTCACCAAGCTTGTGACCAACCATGTTCTCAGTCACGAACACAGGAAGGTGTGACTTGCCATTGTGAACAGCGATGGTCTTGCCGACCATTTCAGGAGTAATCGAACTTGCGCGTGCCCAAGTCTTGATCACGGTTTTGTCAGTTGGTCCGAGAGCCAATACTTTCTTAAGAAGTTTACGGTCTACGTATGGGCCTTTTTTGAGTGAACGGCTCATCGATTACTTTCCTTTCCTTGAGCGAACTATATATTTATCAGTTGCACGACGACGGCGAGTCTTCGCACCAAGCGCAGGCTTACCCCAAGGAGTAACTGGGCGCTTCAAACCAATTGAAGTACCGCCCTCACCACCACCGTGACGGTGATCGTTCGGGTTCATAGCCTTACCACGCACAGTCGGTCGGATACCGCGGCGACGAGTACGGCCAGCAGAACCACCACGTACGAGACTATGACTTTCATTGCCAACTGCCCCTATGGTTGCATAGCACTCCTGACGAACAAGACGCATCTCACCCGATGGAAGCTTTACGGTAGCATAATCGCCTTCTTTTGCGGCGAGCTGAGCCTTCATACCGGCACTGCGCACTAACTGACCGCCTTTCCCTGGAGTCAATTCAATATTGTAGATCGTACTACCAAGCGGAATCTGCGAGAGCGGCATACGATTATGCTCTTTGATATCAGTTTCTGGTTTAGCAGAGATCGTGTCACCAACTTTCATGCCGGCTCCAGCAATAATATAAGCCTTCTTGCCTTTTTCACTCTTCACGAGTGCGATGTTTGCAGAACGACCTGGATCATATTCGATGGCGATAATCTCAGCACTTTCGAGCTTAGTCTGGGCGAAGTCAACGATACGTAGGGCGCGCTTTACGCCGCCACCACGGTGGCGAACAGTAATCTTACCCTGATTGTTGCGGCCAGCTTTTTGCTTGCGCTTCAGAAGAAGGCTTTTTTCTGGCTTCGTCTTTGTAATCTCTTCAAATGCGTTCACGCTCATAGCGCGACGTGCGCCTGTGTTTGGCTTATAGACTCGGATTGCCATTATTTCTTCTCCGCCTTCTGCTTATCGGCCCGTTCTACCCTCTTAGCCCTATCGGAAGCTTTCGCGTCTTTGTCATTTTTGCTGCGCACCTTGGTCTTTACTTCTTCTTCCTGACCGAGATTAAATGCAGCAATTGACTGACCCTTTGTCAGAGTAACGTAAGCTTTCTTGGTATCAACACGACGGCCTTTGATTTGCTTGAATCGCTTGAGCTTACCTTTCGCAATACTTACACGTACATATGTTGGGTCAACCTTAAACTGGGTCTTCACTGCTTCAGCAATAGTCAGCTTATTCGCAGACATTGGCACAACAAACACATACGTACCCTGGCCTGCCTGCATCAGGCTTTTTTCAGTAATGACTGGCTTGAGTACCATCTGACTCATTTCTTATCTCCTAGCCAGGTATTAATCTCTTCAAGCGCCTTCTTGGTAACAACAATATGGTCGACATCGAGAATATCGTTTACCTGAAGGAGTCGTGCTTCTGTAGCTGTTACGCGTGGTAGATTACGTGTTGCGCGCTGAACTAATGCTGAGCACTCTTCGACGACCAGAAGTACACTTCCGGTCAAGCCCATCTTTGCAAACAAAGTGGCCGTAGCTTTTACTTTTGCGTCAGCATTATCATAACTTTCGATCACGGCAATGGCTTTTGCTCCTGCTTTCACTGAGAGGGCTTGAGCCAAACTCGCACGAATAGCCTTTTTGGGGAGATTAATGGCATAATTTTGCTCGCCAGTAGGGCCGAATACTGTACCACCCCCGCGCCAGATAGGATTTCGGATAGAGCCAGTACGCGCTCGGCCGGTGCCTTTTTGACGCCATGGCTTCTTACCGCCACCTGCGATTTCGCCACGTGTCTTTGTTTTAGCTGTAGCTTGGCGCTTATTTGCAAGCGTGCGAGTGTAGGCGACCTTAAGAAGCTGCATATTTACTTCGCGACCAAAGACACCTTTATCAAGTGAGGTCTCGGCAGCTGCCTTCGAACCAGTCTTAGTAAAAGTAGTTACCTTCATACTTCACGCCCCTTCAGTAGAACGGCGCCCTTGCGTGGACCAGGAACAGCACCGGCTACAGCGATTACGTTACTATCTGCATCGATATGAACAATGTTGAGGTTCTTGACCGAAACCTGCTCATGGCCCATATGCCCGGCCATCTTGATGCCCTTGAAGACGTGCTGTGGGTATCCTGCACCAATAGAGCCCGGGGCACGATAGTTGTGTGAACCGTGCGTCTTTGGACCACGATGAAAGTTATGTCGCTTGATTGTGCCAGCAAAGCCTTTACCCTTAGAAATGCCAGTAACCGCGACTTTTTCTCCGACTTCGAAGATATCAGCCTTAATTTGGTCACCTACCTTTAGCTGGCTTTCGCCCTCAACTTCAGTGGTACGGACTTCACGCAAGAGTTTGGAGTTCGCACCACTAGCCTTGAGGTGACCAGCCTTTGACTTCGGCATACGCTTAGCATCACCAAAGCCAAGCTGTGCAGCAGAGTAGCCATCATTCGCAACTGTTTTTACTTGTGTAACTACGCACGGTCCAGCCTGCAATACAGTGACAGATTGCAAACGTCCTTCAGCATCATAGAGCTGCGTCATTCCGATTTTGGTGGCAAGTATAGCTTTCATAAAATATATCGTGTCTTCAAATAAAACCCTGGCAAGCAATCCGGTTTCCAGATGAGATCATGCCGATCTACGGTTTTATCCTGGACCTGGGCGCTTCCCAGCTATGTAAAAAGTCAACGCATATGAGTTTATCAGATAAGATCCAGATATGTCAACACCTTGGCAGCTTCAACGAGTGATACACGAACCGTGCCACTAGATATTTTGTTATGAATTATTGACATATTTACCATTTAATGTTATTGTAAGCACATCACGCACCCACTGAAAGGGATGCGCACAAAGCCATGGAGCCGACATTTCGACTTACCATCTGGCACAGGAATGGTCTGCCAGAGAAACCTGCAGTCGGGCTCGTTCGGGCTTCCTCTGCAGGCGACCGATGCCTAGTCACTCAGACCGTTCCCGAAGCACAGCAATTCGCTCTTGCATCGGCGATAGCTACCGCAAGCACTTCTGTAAGCGGCACCCGCTACCTTGAAGGGGCGATTAACTCCATTCAGTTCGATTCGAGAGCCCTTTCTCGCAGAGATCTACCGAGACGCTCACGGCCATGTCGAAGCGCCCCTGATTAGCCTCGGAAACAACTTCGTCGACAAGGTTCTGCAGATTGCATCTCTCGAAGCTGCCATTCTTCCAGCCAGCAGATTTTGCTGACCTCCGCCCGATTTCCTTCCCCAGCAGAAAATCGGGCTCTTTATATACCCGCCCTTCGTCTTACTAACAACTAAAAAAGCCCCTGACAGGAGGCTTTTTTAGCGTGACATAAATCACATATTACATCTTGATCTCGATATCGACCCCGGCAGGGAGACTAAGATTCATCAAAGAATCAATGGTCTTTGGTGTTGGCTCGGTAATATCGATCAGACGCTTGTGGGTGCGCATCTCGAACGCTTCATGACTATCTTTGAAGATGTGAGGGCTACGAATAACAGTAGTCGTCTTCTTGTCAGTTGGCAGCGGCACCGGGCCGGCAACTTGTGCGCCGGTGCGGATAGCCGTGTCAATGATCTGCTTCGCAGACTGGTCAATGACTTTGTTGTCATACGCCTTGAGGCGGATGCGGATACGCTGGGTGTTCTTGTCGCTCATAAGGTGCCTTCTCGTTAGATCCCTGAGTGCTACTTCGTAATCTTAGTTACGACACCGGCGCCAACCGTGCGGCCACCTTCACGAATAGCGAAGCGGAGACCTTCATCCATGGCGATTGGAGCAAGCAACTTAACGTTTACATTGATGTTATCACCAGGCATAACCATCTTCATGCCCTCAGGAAGTTTAACTTCACCAGTTACATCAGTGGTACGGAAGTAGAACTGGGGCTTATAGCCATCGAGGAATGGGGTGTGGCGTCCGCCTTCTTCCTTGGTCAAAACATACACTTCAGCTTCAAACTCGGTATGCGGGGTGATAGAACCTGGCTTAGCGATAACCTGACCGCGCTCGATCTGAGTGCGCTCAATACCGCGGAGCAAGAGACCTACATTGTCACCAGCCTGTCCTTGGTCAAGGAGCTTACGGAACATTTCTACACCAGTAACAACAGTCTTTTGGTTGTCCTTAATACCAACGATTTCAACTTCTTCGTTCACCTTGATGATACCCTGCTCGATACGGCCGGTAGCAACTGTACCACGACCCTTAATCGAGAATACGTCTTCGATTGGCATCAAGAATGGCTTATCAAGATCGCGCTCTGGCTCTGGGAGGAACTCATCCATAGCCTTCACGAGCTCCATGATTGAGTCTTCAGCGGTAGCATCGCCTTCAAGTGCCTTGAGTGCTGAACCCTTGACGATTGGGCAGTCGCGAGCAAACTCGTTCTTTTCGAGCAAATCGCGGATTTCTTCTTCTACGAGCTCAGCGATTTCTGGATCAGCCATGTCCATCTTGTTCATGTAGACAAGAATGCGTGGTACGCCGACTTGGCGAGCAAGCAATACATGCTCACGAGTCTGAGGCATTGGACCGTCAGCAGCAGATACTACAAGGATAGCACCGTCTACCTGAGCTGCACCGGTAATCATGTTTTTTACGTAGTCAGCGTGACCTGGCATGTCAACGTGGGCGTAGTGACGCTTTTCTGACTCGTACTCTTGGTGAGAGGTAGCGATGGTGATACCGCGCTCGCGCTCTTCTGGAGCCTTGTCGATCTCGTCGTAGTTAATTGGCTTGTTTACATCTGAAGGCAATTTCTTCGCCAAAACATGCGTAATAGCAGCTGTAAGAGTTGTCTTCCCGTGGTCAACGTGACCCATGGTACCGACGTTAATATGTGGTTTATCGCGCTTGAATTCTGCCACGAAAAATCTCCTTATCTTTTTATAATACCGATCATTACATTGGTGTCATACGACAATGTCTATGGTGCGCGCTAGGACAAGAAAAACCGCCCCACCACGCAGGACTGGTCCATTGTATCGAGAAAGTCGCACTTTGTAAAGAGATCTATAACGGGGTATCGCCGAGATTCAAAAAAAGCTACCTGACAGTAGTGCCTGATAGCTTAAAGCTGGGATACCATTTCCTTCACGGATCGCCGCAAATAATGATGAGTCCGAGCGCGGAAGATCTCGAGTCGAAGATAATTCCAAATCCAGATCAACCAAGCAAGGATAGACCCAGCGCCGACGAAATGAACGCCAACAATCGCACTTGGCCTATCCATTGGTGTCATATCAAGGAAAAGCCCCAGGCAGAAGAAACCGACTAAAACAACAAGGCCGGAGAGAAGCCTACACGGCCAATCCCACAACACAAAGTCACGATCATAGTGTCTACGCTCGACATCTGAGTACGAAAGGTATGATTCGTACTCTAAAACTCTCATGAGCTGTTTTTCGGCGATACGAAACTTGATGGCCCATACAGGTCGCTTGAGGCAATTGAGGGTTCGACACTGACCCTTCTTGGGTTTCGGCGCCCTCTTCGATGCATCAGGACGATTGAAGTGCCAGTGCGGAAACGGCATCATCGTGCCGCCCGCCAAGGCAATGGCTGCGCTTGACTATACTGTGTGGACCGGCGCATGCGGGCATTCATCTGCAAAGATGTGCGCGCAACTCTACGTGAGAAACCAGCTCGACGAAGGTATTTGCGACTAGTTTTCAGATCCCGGCGGTAGGCTCGATAGCCGAAGAGCAATTGCTGTTGACCAGCGATTTGCCACTCTTCTACCAGCAGCGTGCGCAAACGTCTCGAGAAGATCGATGGCACAACACCCCACAGAACACGCCATGCGACGTTTATACCCCAGAGTGTGCCGACCAACTGCATGACTACAGCTACAGCGTCGGGCTGCCCTGCTACAAAATACATACACGATGCAAAGATCGTGATCATTCCATAGCCCCAGAAGCAGGCTTCCCCTTCATCAGACCAGGGGCCGATGAATCGCAATGTAGCGCGAAAATGGCCGCAAGGCATCATGACACCTCCTCAATCGCCGTAATAACCATGCGTTTTGACATGTTCTATTCCGCCAAATAATCGAGTTGATTGACGTGAAAGATGATTGCATCCGCAGTCAGGGCAATGAGACATCTTCCAGGCCGTGGCAGCGTCTGCGTAATGGTAGCCCATCAGCCCGTTATCAAGCCTCGTAAAAACCCTAACACGCCCACATCGTGTGCACTCTATCCGTAGAGTATTAGCGTCTCTCGGTGGATCTGTAGGCATGCGCTTCTTTCCCTTCAAGGTACAGTGCTGTCTTTATATACCAAAAAGCCCCTAATCACAAGAGGCTTTTATGGATATTGGAAAACTAGCTATTCTGTAGCTGCAGCAGCTCTTGGGTTCTTGCCAATGAGATCTTCGGCGATGTTACGCGGGACTTCTGCGTAATGATCAAACTCCATTGAGTAGTTCGCGCGACCCTGTGTCATTGAGCGCAAGCTGGTTGCATATCCAAACATCTCTGAAAGCGGCACAAAGGCGTCGATAATCTTCGCACCGGCGCGATCCGACATTTGATCAATACGACCACGCTTGGAGTTGATGTCACCCACGACGTCACCCATGAATTCTTCTGGTGCCGTCACTTCGACCTTCATAACTGGCTCGAGGATCACTGGGTCAGCCTTGCGCACACCTTCTTGGAGTGCTATCGATCCGGCGATCTTGAAAGCCATTTCTGAGGAGTCTACTTCGTGGTATGAACCATCATAGAGCTTGGCCTTCACGTCTACGACCGGATAGCCGGCGAGTACACCATTTCCCATTGCTTCTCTAATGCCCTCGTCAACCGGCTTGATGTATTCCTTAGGAACCACACCACCGACGATGGCGTTTTCAAACTCGTAGGTTGGCTTGTCGCCCTCAATATCTTCGACATGCACCAGCGGGCTGATCTCCAACCACACATGACCATATTGACCACGACCACCAGATTGACGTACGAACTTACCCTCAACCTGCACGGTCTTACGAACGGTTTCGCGATACGCTACTTGTGGCTTACCAACATTTGCCTCCACCTTGAACTCGCGCTTCATGCGATCAACCAGCACTTCGAGGTGAAGCTCACCCATCCCCGAAATCAAAGTCTGACCGGCCTCATTGTCGGAATTGACACGGAAGGTAGGGTCTTCTTCGGCAAGTCGCGAAAGCGCCATGCTCATCTTCTCTTGGTCGGCCTTGGTCTTTGGCTCAACGGCAATCTGAATAACTGGCTCTGGGAAGGTAATTTGTTCGAGAAGCACGCCATGCCCAACATCACACAGTGTGTGTCCAGTCATAGTGCCTTTAAGTCCCACTGCCGCAGCGATTTCGCCAGCATAGACTTCTTGTACTTCTTCTCGGTTATTTGCATGCATTCGGAGAATGCGACCAATGCGCTCTTTCTCACCAGTAGAGCTATTGAGGACGTACGAGCCTGATTTGAGCGTACCGGCATAGACGCGAAAGAAGCAGAGCTTACCAACAAATGGGTCGGTAGCGATCTTGAAAGCTAGACCAACAAATGGTGCATCGTCGGCGACCTTAACCAATTCTTGTTCTCCAGTCTTGGTTGACTCGGCAAGCGGAGCATTGATGTCGAGTGGGTTTGGTAAGTAATCAACAACGATATCGAGCAATTTTTCGACGATCACACCTCGTCCATCACCACCAGAAACAATGAAGAATTCACCGGTCAATACGCTCTTACGAATACAGGCCTTGATTTCATCAATCGTCAGATCTTCACCTTCCAGATACTTCTCCATAATCGCGTCATCTGCTTCAACGGCAGCTTCGATAAGGTGGTTACGATAACGCTCGACCTTTTCTTTCATATCCTCTGGGATATCAATCTGCTGGAGTTCTTTGTCAGCGTAGTCGTTGTACTGGTAAGCCTTCTGCTCAATAACGTCAACGATACCATTGATCTCTTGCTCGAAGCCAATTGGCAGGTGGATTGGATAGGCTTTCTTCGTCAAGCGCCCATGAATTGACTCAAGACTCTTATAAAAATCACCACCAGTCTGATTGATCTTATTAATAAAACAGATACGTGGCACGCCGTATTTGTCGGCCTGGCGCCATACGGTCTCAGACTGTGGCTCTACGCCCATCTTGCCGTCGAAGACTGTCACTGCGCCGTCGAGTACGCGCAAGCTTCGCTCTACTTCTACCGTAAAGTCGATGTGACCAGGAGTGTCAATGATGTTGATGCGCTTCCCATTCCAGAAACATGTCGTGGCAGCTGAAGTAATCGTAATACCACGCTCTTGCTCTTGCTCCATCCAGTCCATGGTTGCTTCACCTTCGTGCACTTCACCAATCTTATGTGTCTTACCAGTACGGTACAGGATTCCTTCTGTAACGGTTGTCTTCCCTGCATCGATGTGGGCAATGATGCCGATATTACGTGTATCTTCGAGTGAATATTCGCGAGCCATAGTATTCCTTACTTTAAAATAAATGATTACTGGTTGATTTTAAGCGCAAACGAAAAATAGCGCTGTGCGCCAGTCGCTACACAGTATAGCAGCTAATCAACAGATCAGCAAGCCTGTAACTATTGTATAATTTATATTTCTGTGCTATAATAGTAATCGACGCAACACTCTGTTCGTCGCCTCGCACCTACCAAGGAGTTCGCATGAGCCCCGTAGAAGCCACCCTACATCTCACCATCTCGGTCCAACCCACCAGCCGCAGAAAAGGCAGTGCTCAGGACTTACTGTTCACGAATACAGTTGCATTCACAAGCGATTATGGTCTGCTGCGTCGTGGATTTGTTCCAATTCGCTTTTCTCCGCAATGGGGCCTGCCTAGTATGCGCATGCACCCACTAGACGAGAATAGCATGCTTTCCCCGGTCAAAGTTATCACAACCTGGTTTGAATTGCCAAAGGGGGATAATCCGACTGCTACACTTCATGTACAACTATCTCGTGTGGCAATATACCTTGATAGCGACAAATCAATCAATGATGAAGTATCAAGACTAATAGATGTCGCCCGCACTGAGGGCTGGGCACTCTGCGGCCTGGTCGATCACGACGAGGCCTAGGGTGCCCTACCTCTTCATCGGAGGAACAACATGGGAAGACGAGGGGATTCCAAGCACCGACGATCCAACGTAAAGATTCAGCATCATACTCTACCGGGATTACGAAGGCTACTCGAAACTATCGGCGGATACGAAGAAGTCAAGCTGGTTCACCCTGCAGACATTCGACACGGAGCTAAGACGCAAGGACTGCAGTTTCGCATCTCGAGCGTACATAAAAATACCATTTTTGTAACTGCGCGCAACAGCGGTGCGGCACAGAAGATCCACATCGTATCCAGCGACATACCTGGGACGCTACGAAAGCTTCGTCTCCGGTCTGAGTTCGCTGGCGAAAATAACCCATAATCCACCCTGGTCTTGCGGGGTGGATTTTTCTATACTTGAGACTTTTCTTCTAGGTCTTTGCGATCGATTATCAGATGCGCACCCGGCTTAATATCCCCTGCCAACACGCCCTGACTAAGACGATCCTCAACAAAGCGCTGCAAGGCTCGGCGCATCGGTCGAGCACCCATGCGCGGATCATTTCCCTGCTCCACGACATATTCCTTGGCACTCTCTGTCAGCTCGACCGAAATCTGTTGTGCTTCCAGGCTCTTATTGAGCGACTTGAGCATAATACCCACCACATCTTTAAGCTCAGCTGGAGTTAGTGGACGGAACATGACAACATCATCAAAACGGTTCAGAAGCTCTGGCTTAAAGATTTGCTGCGAGATCATCTTGTCTACGAGCTCGTCATGGAGAGTTGTAAGATCGCGTTGCTGTGCGACAGCTTGCCGGATATCATCTGCAAGTGCGTTTGATGTCAGGATAATGATGCTTTCTTTAAAGCTAACTGGCTTCCCCGCGGTATCAGTCAATCGACCTTCATCCAGGAGTTGCAAGATCAGATTAAGAATATCTGGATGGGCTTTCTCAATCTCATCTAAGAGCACCACGCTGTATGGCTGCTCGCGCACTTTTTGCAGGAAAGATGAGCCAGTTCCCGATTCAGATGCAGCAGCTAAGAGGCGCGCAACATCGCTCGTTTGCTGATATTCCGACATGTCTAGCCGGATCATCTTGTCTTCACCACTAAAGTATACTGCCGCTAGAGACTTGGCTAGCTCGGTTTTACCAACACCGGTCGGCCCCAAAAAGAGAAAACTGCCTATTGGGCGATTTGGATCTTTTACGCCCGAGCGTGCCCGGCGCAAAGCCGAAGCCACAGCAGTAACTGCCACCGTCTGATTTATCATACGATCATGGATCAGGGCTTCAAGGTGCAGCAGCTTCTGCGCCTCATCGCCAGTCGCAGTCCCTGCCTTGATGCCGGTCATCTTTTCCACGGCTGCCTGCACTGACTTCTCTGTCACGAGGCCATTCTGAGATGAGCCAAACGAGGCCCGTAACATATCAATTGCGGCCCCGGGCTGCGTTTTTGTGGTTGTATAACGATCTGAAAGTGTTGCTGCTTCTTTGATGGCAGACAGCGTAATCAGCAACCCTTCTCGTTGCTCATACTCAAGCGCCACATCCTCAAGCGTACGGATAGTACCCGCCCGATCAGCCGGAGGTACGACAATCTTGGTCATTTGACCAACAAGATTGGGTCGTATCTGACTGAACCGAGTCCAGTCCTCTTCTGTGAATGCGAAGATCATCGGGAGATGAGTATTTTGTAAGATAGGCAACAAAATCTCACTAATATCGATTGATCCTGCCTTTGACTCAAAGAATGCTTGTGCTTCATCAAAGAAAAGCACAACATTTTTCGCACGCACCGCATCAGCAAGCATTTCAGTAATTACCTTTTCGATTGGCGTGTCTTGTCCGGCCGCCGACAGTAGTGCCGTGGCCGACAGCATCATAACCTTGCGATAGGTCAATCGACCCACATCGGCTCGGCTCAGTATCTGTTCAGCTAGGGAATATACGAGCGTGGTCTTCCCGCTACCAATCGGACCGACCAATGCAGCAGCTGGATGCACGGTTTCATTGAGCGTCTGTATGAGCTGATTTATTACTTCCTCACGACCCAACGAAGAATACACACCATGTCCAGCTTCAATCTCGCCACTCATATTCTTCCCAAAACGATAGAGGTAATTAGTATAGCCGGCAGCAAAGTCTCGCCCCAGACCACCGTACATATTGCGCTCATGCTTTTCTAAGCGATCATGAATAAAGTGATTCAGCCAAACGAGCCCTTCGGTAAGATCATCTGGATGAATGTCGGCACCGGCGAGAAAGGGGGCTCTCCCCTCTACGAGCAGGGCGAAAGCTACAAGCAGAGTGCCAGCGGTAATTTTGCGCTGTCCGGCCTTTTGCGCCTCTACAAAAGCGGTTGCATAAAGTTGGCCCAGGTCACACTGAGCTGCTTGCGCGTCCAGGGTGTTGACCGGCAGATTGATGTGATTGACCATAAACTGCGTCTGCCAGTGTGATTTAATGCGTGTCCATACATCAGCCGTCGTCTTGCAGCGTCGCAGGGGCAAGACCAAATCCGCACTAAGTAGGTCGGATAGATTATGCGTGCCGCTACCGACGGCGTCTTGATTAGAATGCTGCATCATCCCCCAGTTACCCCATGCCAGGGGCGGGATAAGCAGCCCAGACGGAATTGCAGAAAAGCAGGCAAGTTGCAGTTGCCCCACAAGCACCAATACGAAGGCTCCGAAAAGGCTCAACCCCACCAACACAGCCAGTACGGTACGTAGGGCTTTCGATAGCAACCAGCCAGTACCCAATATTCGGGTCACACGACGTGAATATTGAAAACTAAAGCCAGATTCTTGTTCTTGCAGCGTCACAGTACAACTCCCAAGAATAGGAGCAGCACTGGCGAGAGCGGAATAAATGGCCACGCCACCGCAGTGAATAACCCCGCCAGAACCACAAAGGCGCTCAGCATAGCGTACATCAGCAGAAATATAGATCGTACGCTGAAACCGACAAGTCGTGCAACCGAATTCATAACTAGCGCACTCATCATCTGATCTAGTCCTTGCGCACCGGTGACTCGATCCTCCTTCCAAGGAGCAAACAAGGTGCGTACCATCTGACGAACGGAAAAGACATTATACAGACGCTTCAGCCAAATCTTCGCGACTTCTAAGACATGTAGCCATGCCCAACTGTACCACCAAGAGATGGCATCAAATAATACCATGTCTCCATGGTAACAAACTCCTTATGGTTTCAGCAAAAACTACAATTCGATTGTTTGTCCGCCGACAGCTTTCGCGAAGTAGCTATCATGGGAAATATACAGTATAGCACCAGTGTATTTCTTGAGTGCACTCTCGAGCTCTTCGATAGATGGGAGGTCGAGATGGTTTGTCGGTTCGTCAAGGATGAGTAAGTTTGGCCGATGCGCCAGCATGGCGATAAGCTGCACCCGGGCTTTTTGCCCTCCAGAAAGCTGCCGTACTGGCACTTCACTATCACTGTGCTCGAAGAGATATTCGATCAATGTCTGAGTGATGGCTTCATGATTGACAGCCTGGCCAGACGTACGATAAATCTCAGCTATAGCAGCTCCCAGTGTAATGTCGAGATAAGCTGCATCAATTTCCTGCTTGTAGCGACCAATGACAAGCTGTGGAGAGCAGTCGATATAGCCATCGAAGATAGTGCTTGCGAATTTCTTGCCTGTAGCCGTGGCGCACAAAACATCGACAAATGTTGTCTTGCCGGCACCATTGCGCCCAACAATTTGCACCCGTTCACCAGTTCGCACCGAAAAGCTTACATCCTTAAATAGCGGCGCATCATACCCAAGAGCTAATACGTCGACCAGTACAAGCTGCTGGGAATGACTCGCAACGTCAAGGTCTTTGTCTTTAATTCGGATATTCTTTGTCTTATACTTCTGATATTGTGCAGCCTGACTGGTCTTCAACTCAGCACTCGACGTTTGATCAATCCAAATAGTAGGTTTCACCAGGCTTTCTTCTAAGTGGGCGATTTCTTTTTCGAATCGCCGCACGAGTGGGATAAAGGGGTTTGGTGACTGCTTCGAGCGCTGCTTTTTTATCTGCGCGAGCTTGAGTGCTTCACGCCGATTTTCCAACGTCTTCACAGTGACCTCGTATTGGTGCATGGCAGACACATTTGACGTCGCATTTTGCTTCAGAAAATCTTTATAACTACCCGGATAAGAATGTAATTGTCGATCCTTGAGCTCGACGATGCGATCGACTGCTGCCAATACATCTCGATCGTGAGAGATCACCAATACGCCAGACTGCGTGTTTTTGAGCCATTCTACAAAGACTCCCTTTGCCACATAGTCCATATGGTTAGTCGGTTCGTCAAGAATTAATAAATCGGCGCCTGAATACTCAACCTGCACTAGCTGCGCAAAACGCTTCTGGCCGCCAGAAAGACGCATAAATGGCCCGTCGATTTGTGAGTCTTGAAGCTGGTAGGCTCGTAGTGACGCTCTTACCTGATCAACTATATGATAATAGCCAAACTGGGCGTACCTCTCCAGGGCATCAGAATATTCAGTGATTTTATCGAGATCCTCCCCCATCAAATTCGGATATTCTTCAATGATCTGAGTTAGCGTACGATATTCTCGCAAGCCATCGAGTACATAATCGAGCACCGAAACACCAGGCCGAGCAGCTTGTTCTTGGTCGGTCGTAATCATGACGAGTTTCGGCCTGCGCTCCACCATGCCGATATAATCACTATCAGCTCCATCCATAATCCGAAGTAGTGTTGTCTTTCCTGTGCCATTACGACCAATTAACCCAACCTTCTCAGATTCCTGCAGCTTGAGTTCGGCATTCTTGATTAGCAGCTTCGAGCCGTTTGCCTTTTCTTCGATTTGCGCACTAATAAGCATGCGTCTGAGTGTATCTGAGCTGATACATGCGGTCAATAAAAAGCTCCAGGTCTACAGAAGAAAACCTGGAGCGAGTAATTAGCTGGCAGCAGTCAACTCGCGGCCGCGCTTAGCGGCAGCCTGAGTCTGCCTTTGTCGGCTAATGGGGGCTCGGCCTGGCACACCGTGCGGCTGGCCAGCGGCCTTGTAACAGGCTTCGTGGAAGTGATCCACGCGGCTCCACTTGCCCTTGACGTAGACATTGCAGATGACCTGCTTGGCTCGGAACTTGGCCTGGAACTTGATCCGCTGGCCACAGCCCGGACAGTCGGCGTAGAGACCTGCTTCGATGTCGCGCAACACTGCGCGAGATTCGCGAGGGATGCTACCCTGATCTGCGGCGAAATGATCACTGGACGTAGACGGCTTCTTTTTTGCCATGAGGTACTCTCCCTTGGGGAGGCGACTGGGTCATTCACTGACGTGAATGCAGATAATTATACGAGTTTAGGCCGTATTGTCAAGCCCTAGAACTATGAGGCGTCGTCACCGTACGAAAGTTCAGCAAAAAAACGCTCCCCCTTTGGCGTCGTGTCTATAAGTGCTACCAAATCCGCCATACTAGCCATGAAGTCGCCTTCACTGAAGTCAGACTCCATATCGCCCCAGAAAACTTTGCCAGCTTCATGATTTTCGATCAAATATCCACTTGGAGCCATGCAATAAAACAAGTGAAAGAAGATCTCGCTCACTGCCTTCTTGTCCTCGCTGATCGTGATGTAGCCATCCCCCTTGTGCTCTAAATCACCAGTGAGGCCTGTCTTATTGAGCAAGATTCGTTGCGCTGCATCTTTAAGTAATTCTCCTTTGTGCAATTTTCCATACGGAAACCCAGCTTGCCCCAGAAGCGGCTGGATCTTACGCTTCAAGAGTAACCATCGCCCTAAGCGATCTCGGCAAGCCAAGAGGATTACTATGCGCGGCTGTACGCGCGATCGCAGCGTCTGTAGGCTCAGAGTGTCGACATAGCGCTTACCTGTGGACGTGAGTGTATATGTCCCCCATCCGGTCCGCTGCACATAGCCGAGATCTTTCAGCACCTTAAGGTGATAGGTAAATAAATTACTACCAATATCTGATGGTTTCAGCTCGGCGTATCGTAGCGCCTCTCCCCCCATCAATTTCCCCAAAATTGACCGCTGTATGTGATGCATATTTTTCATTATACCGCACCCATGCAGATATCAACACTATTTGACTCAATATATATTGCTATATCTATTTGTTGATAAGTACTACGATACGAATGTAATGGCACCTTACCACCAAAGAAAGTTGAGACAGAGATGCATACGCCTACTCGCCTGGCCGCACTTGCAGTCGAGGTACGACAGCTACAAAGCATTGTTGCCGATGCCAATATAGCAATAGCGCAGTTGACGCAAAAGCGCGATGCCACGTAAAGCAAGCGATGTGCATACATCAGAAACTACTACGATCTTCGACAGAAATACATCCTATCGCTTCTTGCAGAACTCGACAAAGCGTATTGCACTTACTGCAAACGAATTCAACTTATCAACCGCATGCGTATCATGCAGGAGAGCGGGAATATACTAAAATCCGACTGCAGCTATAGCCAGTGGTATGAGTATTGGGAGCGTAAAACAGCAGTATACCTTCGATGTGTCCAATCAATGGAATTGCCACCCACGTCCATGAAGGTCGCAAAGTCAGACGAGAGTTACTGGGGTTTGATCGCGATACTCATAACCAATCACTATCGGGTGACCATGAGATGCAGAACGAGATCGAAAAAGCCCTAAAGCTCGGACTTCCGCGACTCCAGCTCTTCTTAGACACCAGAAAGCCCCTCTTCTAGGAGGGGCTTTCTTATTCCTTTACACTGTTTCGACTTAGTACCGAGCAAAGTGGGCAAATGCCTTGTTTGCTTCGGCCATCTGATGCGTATCGGCCTTCTTCTTGATTGCGTCACCTTGGTTGTTATAAGCGTCGAGAAGCTCATTAGCCAGACGCTTATCGAAGCTACGACCTTCTTTGGCTCGAGCCGCGTCAAGCATCCAGATCATCGCATAATGAACACGTCGATCAGGCTTCACTTCCATTGGTACCTGGTAGTTTGCACCACCGACTCGACGTGAGCGAACCTGTACGTGTGGGCTGGCATTCTTCACGGCCGTCTCGAGTACTTCGATGGCATCTTTCTTAGCTTTTGTAGCAGCTTCTTCAAGAGCGCCATATACAAGGCGTTCTGCGAGCCGTTTCTTGCCATTCTTCATCACTTTATTAATCAAGCGAGCCACCATAACAGAGTTGTACTGGATATCGGGTGGCAGCGTACGCTTGAGTGAAGCTGTTTTTTTACGTGGCATAGACTTATTCTCCCTTGGCCTTTTCTAGCTTAGCACCATATTTCGATCGACCTTGCTTACGGTTACCCGTACCAGCAGTGTCTAGCGTGCCACGTACAATGTGATATCGCACACCCGGAAGGTCCTTTACGCGACCGCCACGCACAAGTACAACAGAGTGCTCCTGAAGGTTGTGACCGATACCGGGTATGTAAGCCGTAACTTCCATACCGTTGGTGAGTCGAACACGAGCCACCTTACGA
>JADZGC010000018.1 GCA_020854115.1 bacterium
AAATCTGAAGTCAGTCCGAGATCGGAGCTATGAATCACGCTTACAGACAGTCCTGAGCGAATTTAAGCAGAATAAGATCGCCGATGACACGCACGAAATTGCCGATGAACTCAATCTGGTACTCAAGAGCTTGACGCTCTCCGTTGCGCCGGGTCAGTAAGACATACTTTAAACTAAGGATCGTTCTATTAGATCTAGGGCAGCTGCTTTATTTTCCCAGCCCACTACTTCTACTTTTTTACCCTTAAGATCTTTATAGTGCTCGAAGCTGTGCTGAACTGCATTCTTCCAATGCTGAGGCACGTCGTTGATATCTTGATAGTCTCTATAGAATTCATCATCATCTGCAACAACGATTAATTTCTCATCCTGCTCCCCGCTGTCGATCATATTCATATACCCAAGAACGCGCGCTCGGACCACAACTCCAGATGGTACACTTTCATTGATAAGTAATATCGCATCTAAGGCATCGCCATCCTCACCCAGGGTACCTGGGACCATTCCATAATCTCCCCCATCAGAATTATTGAGAAAAGTCTGCTGAACTCGATCGAGAAAGATTACTCCAGTATCCTTGTCCATCTCATACTTATTATGTGAGCGGCGTGATGTTTCGATGATTACATTTACGACTTCCGGGGCTTTATCGCCGATACCGACATTCTTGAGGGACATGTATTTCTCCTTAGATTTTGGACTTATTTTCGTGGATAAGTGTACAGAGTATATCTGATTTTTTCAAGCAAGAAGCTTATTTTGCGGATTCAATAATCCCAGCAAACTCTTTGTAATTCACGCTCGCGCCGCCAACGAGGAGACCGGCACAGTCATCGAGGGCAAGATATTGTGCAGCGTTGTTAGCCTTAACCGACCCGCCATAGAGGAGCGGCACTGACTTCGCGAGTGCTGGAGAATGACGCACTTCAAGCCAAGTGCGAATCACGCTAAACATCTCTGCGACGTCTTGAGTCGTCGCGTTCTCCCCTGTCCCAATTGCCCAAACCGGCTCATAGGCGATCACAATATCATGCAAGTCCTCCGGAGTTAGCAGTGTCAACCCAGCTTCGATCTGGTCAGCGACAACTTGCGCAGCGTGCCCGTTATTTCGATCGTGCCCCGCCTCGCCAACACATAAGATCGGCGTTAGCCCATGTCGCAAGCAAGCCGCGAGCTTCTGGGCAATCAACCCATCACGCTCGCCAAAGACGTGTCGCCGCTCAGAATGTCCAACGATCGCGTATTTCGCCAAGTCCTTAATCATTGCCGCGCTAGTCTCGCCAGTGTATGCACCCTCATCAGCTGGATAAATGTTTTGCACTCCTACCTGCATGTGATCATGGCTGCGCAGCTCAGATCGGACGGTCGTCAGATCAAGCACCGGCGGGCACAATACTACTTCAACGCCGCTGGATACTTTTGGCACTTCCTTCAATAACCGACTAACAAATAGACTCGCCTCGCTCGGCCCTAAGTGCATCTTCCAGTTGCCGACAATGTAAGTTTTTCTTGCCATAGTTGTTTTTTAGTATACCGCGAAAGTGCTTATGCTACCAAAAGTCGGACCGTATCAGTCGCTCCGGTCTTACCGGCGTGTGTCCCAAATGCTGACACGATATAGTCACCGCTTCGCAAGGCGCCCCTTTTGACAAGTGCCTTCACGAGTCGAGACTGGATGTAACGTCTACGCGGAACCTTGTACGGCTTGGACCCCCAGACAATTGCTAGTTGATTACACACCTGGACATCTGGGCTCGCCATGATGATTGCCGCATCAGGGCGAAGTGCAGAAATCGCCTGTGCCGTCGTTCCGGTGAGCGTCTCCGCCAGGATAAGTTGAGCCCCGACGTGATTACCGAGTGTCAGCGCCGCTACAGCTACCGCATCCTGAGCATCATCGGCAGCATTCAAGTCGCGCGACAGCATCTTCAGCTCGCCACTATCCCGCATATACTGCTCGGTGGAGAGAATAATTCGCTTCATCATTTTGACCGTTTCGATCGGAAAAGCACCGATAGCCGTCTCGCCCGACAGCATCACCGCGTCTACACCAAGCGACACCGCGGTCGCCACATCGTTTGCCTCGGCCCGCGTCGGCGTCGGCGAAGACGTCATACTATCCAGCATCTGTGTCGCCATTATCACGGGCGTCTTATACTCTCGCGCCATCTCAATAATTCGCCGCCCGATTATCGGAACCGTCTCAGGACTTGTCTCGAGCGCCAAGTCACCGCGCGCGATCATCACAGCATCACTAGCAGATACGATACTATGAAGATTTTCTGTGGCAGACTTCGTCTCGATCTTGGCGATAACGCGGATCTTTTTCTTGCGCTTACGAATCATTGCTTTTAGCATCTCAATGTCTTCTACCGTATGCACAAATGACAGCGCGATGTAATCAATATCTCGCGCTAGCCCAAACCGCAAATCTTCCATATCCTTGTCGGTAAGCTTTGAGCCATGAAAGATCGTATCCGGAAGATTCACCCCGTGGTTCGAGCCAAATTTGCCAGCATTTTCGGCCCTGACGGTCACCACTCCGTCCTGCACGCGCGTGACTTCGGTCGTAATCACGCCATCACGTATCATCACACGATCGCCGACTTTGACATGCGGCGCGATGTCGTACTGCATGGGGATTACATCCGAACCAGTTGATACTCGTTCGGCTAATTTGATCTGATCACCGGCTTTCACTTCGATTATACCTTCAACTTCGCCGATCCGAATCTTCGGACCCTGTAAGTCCCAAATGATCGCCACTGAGCGGTCGAGCTTTTTGGCCACAGTCCGCACCTTGCTAATCACACGGGCGTGCCACTCATGCGTGTTGTGTGACAGATTGAGGCGAATACCATTCACCCCTGCCGCCAGAAGTTCATCTATCTTTGCTTCGCTCGCTGGACCGATCGTGGCGATAATTTTCGTTTTTTTATACCTGTTCGCATGTACGTGCTTCATATGTACTTAAGTATATCTAAAAAACACTTATGCTGCACCTGTTTTGCCCTACAACATATATTGACTTATTAAGTACTTTGTTATACAATTATCAGGTTCGTCAGATTCCCCAAGCCCCTTGAAAGGAGCCCCCATGACGACCTCCAGCACCTCTGACAACGACCCCTCCAGCAACTCGCTCGGCAAACTCGCGCTCGTGTTACCGCTGATCGCCGTCGCTATCTTATTGGCCATCATCGGCATCATCAAGAGCAATCAGAACCCCGTTGGGTGCTCCATCGGTCAGACGCACGACTACGTCGTGCAGCCTGGTGACACCCTGTACGGAACTGGCGGCATCATCGATCGCGAGATCGTGGGATCAGGCCAAACCGACCCGCGGCTGATCTTCGAGATGCTAAAGGACATCCCCGAGAACGCAGACGTCATCGGCATCGTCCGCGACGGCTCACTCCAAATCGGGAGTACCATTAGTCTCTACAACCACTGCACAGGCTGAAAGGAGCCCCATGACCACCCTCGATATTACCAACTCGCTCTCAAGGCAGCTCCACGGCCAGCACTGGACCTCGGTCCGTGCATACAAGCGCGCGCGCCAGGATCTGCTCGATGAGCTCGAGCCAAGCCGCAGCCTCCAAGCTGCAGTGAAGGGTCAGGACAACACGTTCTACGTGACCAAGCTCAAGACTCGACTCAAGGACGAGAGATGGATCCGTCTGGACGGCAAGCTTGCCGATCTGGCCAACAACCACCCTTACCGGTGGCTGGCTTACGCAATGCTGGCCGTGATCGTCGGAGCCACGATCGTCGTGATCATCAATCACACCCTTGGCTACTAAACGCTTGCGTCAGCCCCACAAATAACCCCCACGTTCCGACGTGGGGGTTCATCTTTTTCCGTTTTTTATTACCAGCCTACGGGCGCAGAGTACCAGCGAATACCCGCCAAGCCAAGGCTGATTTCGCCACCAGACTCAAGATGATGTAAGCCCGTTCGCCATATATATAGTGCTTCCACTTACCCACCTTGAGATATTGCAGCACCATATTGATCGCGAAGCAGTTGAAGAACACAAAAATACTGACGTAGATCCAGTACACAAAGGTAGGGATCTTGGCTTCCTCTGGTCCGTAGTTGCCAGCCGCCCAGAAGTATAGCATTACTGCCACCTCAAAGATCACGCTCGAGAAAGAGTATGAGTGCGATATCGCCCAAGCAATAGCAGAAGCTGAGGCCGCATCACACTTCACTATCGATGTCTACAAAGCGGCCACTGAAGCTTACCCCATAAAACTCAATTCAGTCACAACAGCAAAGTGTATACAAGACTATGTGAATCAACACGCCACGACCGGTCAAAATCCCATTAAGCCTCGTGAAATCGATAAATCAAAATACAGCCTAGCGTTCACATCCCCGCGCTGGGCATGGGATCAAGCTGGATGGCTCTTTGCTGGAGGTACCGCATTGGTTGCAGTAAGTCTTGTCGGGCGCATCATCAACAGTATCGCGCAGCTAATGTATCGCCGCGATCATAATAAACCGATGAGTGCGTCACTGCCGACGCTCCACCGCAAAGACTAAGATCGCGCCAACCGAATCCGAAAGATTGTCTTACCAGGCTTTGAAGTCACCGTAATCCGCCCCTTGTGCGCTGCTACGATCTGCTGAGCAATCGACAACCCAAGCCCGAAGCCTTCCACGTGCTGTTTCGTGCGACTCTTGTCACCTCGATAGAAGCGTTCGAAAACGTGCGGTAGATCGGCTGGCGATATGCCAAGCCCCTCGTCTTGCACCTCGATACACACATATTCACGCGTGGCTCGCACGCGCATCACGACCTCCGACTGCTCCGGACTATATCTGACCGCATTATCTAGCAGAATCAGCATTACTTCTTCAATCGCCGACGGATCGACAGTTGTGCGCACCGGCGCGAGATCATGACGCAAGCGTATTTGCTTTGTCGCAGCTGCTTTTTTCATCCGGCTCAAGACAGCCTTCGCAAGAGCATCGATCTCGACGTGCTGCTCTAGCGCTAGATTGTCCCGACGAGCAAGTCGCAGCAGGCCATCGACCAGAGCACGAATGCGCACCACTTCATCTAAATTACTCGCCAGCATTTGGCGTGCTTCAGCGGGTCGAAGCTTCGGATTCCGCAGCGCAACTTCAATCTCGGTCTGCATGGCCGTAAGTGGAGTTCGAAGCTCATGCGATGCATCGGCCGTGAAGCGCTTCTGCGTCTCTAGTGCATCCTCAATAGGGCGAATCGTCCGTTTTGCTAAGACATAGCTCATGCCACCACCGGCGAGCAAAACAAATACATTAAAGAGAATCAAATTCGAGCGCAGCTCATTCTCGGCTGAAAAAATTTGTTGCAACCGAGTGCGCTCATAGAGATCGAAGAACTGGGGTAGTTCGGCGTCGACACCAATGGCCGGTCGCCGCAACCCACGATGCAGCTGATTGGCAGAGATTTGGTACAACACAACACTAAAGCCAATCGACAATGTCATGATGATTGCTAGATAGCCAACGGTTAGTTTTGTGGCGGGCGGCAAGGCCAATGCCCAGCGCCGGAACCGTTCGAGCCAATCACTGAGCTGAGAGAACATAGCCAAATCCTCGCTTGGTCTTTAAGAGTGACTGCTTGTACGGCCGATCGATTTTATTGCGCAAGTAGCCAATGTACACCTCGACCGTATTGGGGAGTATGTCTGCATCGTACTCCCAGACGTGCGAAATAATCGTGTCCTTATTAATCACCCGCCCCTCATTGCGCATCAGGTACTCGAGCAGGGCGAATTCCTTCGCAGATAATTCAATGAGCTTGTTAGACCTGCGCACTTCAAACGTCGCAGGATCTAGTGTCAGGTCACCGACCCGCAAAACCGTATCTTGCGATTGTGAAGGTCGGCGCAAAAGTGCTCGTATGCGCGCCAAGAGCTCCTCGAAAGCGAATGGCTTCACAAGATAATCATCCGCGCCAGCATCGAGACCAGCGACACGATCACGAACCTGGTCTTTTGCTGTCAGCATCAAGATTGGCGTCCTGTCTCCCGACTCGCGCAATCGTCGGCAGACTTCGATGCCATCAATCTCTGGGAGCATCCTATCCAATACGATCAAATCATATTCATCAGCTTCAGCAGCAGCCAGGCCAGACTCACCGTCATACACGGCTTCGGCCGCATAGCGTTCTTGTTCTAAGCCACGCTTCAACGCATTTGCGATCTTGTACTCATCTTCGACGATCAATATTTTCATATCACTCAGTATTATACCCAAAACTGAGAATAATCTGAAAATAATCTAAAAACAGAGCACCAGCTATGTGCTGGCGCCCTGTGCGGTAAGGCTTTATAGTATTTGGTTAATTTGCCTGAACTTGTGGCTCTTCAACTGGTATTTGGCCATTTGGACCGCCACCCATCATGCCACGCCCATGACTCATACCATGCCCCTTGCCGAGTCCGTCAAATGGATGGAGATAGCCGTGGGGGATATTATTATCCTTCTCCCACTGCTTCAGCTCATCCATCTTTGCCTTCATGGCATCGCGGCGCTCTTCTGTCGTCTGATCTATCATGGCATCGCGTTGTGACTCAAAATACTCCTGGAGCTCTTGGTGCTTCGCGAGAATCTTATCTCGTTGCTCCGTTGTAATCTTATTGTCATCGACTGCCTTCTGGAGGCGCTCTTCATAACGCTCATTCTTTTCGGCTCGGCGATCCGTATGGTGTTGATCGATCACCTGCTGCACTTCTTCCTTACTGAGGTTAAAGCGGGCAGCCAGCTTATCAGCGAGCGACGCATCACCTCCCGATTGCGCAAAAGCTGCACCACCACCGAGTACGGCAGCGATACCGAGGGCTACTAACCCAATTGCTACTGTTTTTCCTTTAGTCAAAATATATTACTCCTTTCTTATACGCGAGTGTAGAGTATCTGTTCTGAGAGAACGCTTGGAAGTGGTAGCGTTGCGTGACTGCCGTAGCAACGCCTGGAGCACCATACTCTGCGCATAGTACCTGATAAAAATCAACTGGAACCTGCGCATCACCAGGTGCCCGATGGCGATTCACGACCCCAATATTATGTCGTTCAATCGCGACATCAAGCTTATAGTGCTGGTATTGTGGGTAAAAGTAGCGCGAGAGCTGCACCGTGCAAGCTCTTTGATGAGTGAGTCGCCGGTCCAGCAATCGATACTCCTCAGCGATGAACGCATGGTCAAATTGAGCGTTGTGCGCAACAAAGATTGCACCACGAAGCATGTCGTGAAATGTATATATCACGCTCGCAAAGCCAGGTGCGCCCCAAGTGTCGCTCGCTGCATCCGGTTAAATCCCACCATAACCTCAATAATTATTCCCCTTAGCAGATTTCGATATAACTTATATTCAACGCGCATATAATTCATGCCTCGGCTTTAACGCCGATAGATCATTGAGCTGCATTGTGTAAACGGCTACCACGTAGGCACACACAAAAAGCCCCGGATATCATTATCCGAGGCACTTTGCTTGGTGATCCCACGGGGAATCGAACCCCGATTAACAGATTGAAAATCTGTCGTCCTAACCGTTAGACGATGGGACCGAGAAGTATCTGAACCGATATATAGTAACAGGTATAGACAACCTCTTCAAGGGTACGTGCTTTAACGTGAATATACCCCCACACCATGTAGCTACTCGTTCTTTTCCCGCGTGGCCTCAACCACCAGTCTTCCATCTGCCGATCCTTTTAGGGTGCAAGTATACAGCGTTAGTTTTGCTTCAGGGCTGGGTTCTTCTATCTCAGTTGCATTTGGATTGACGCTGTAAAGCTTCGTTACAACGTAGTCATACCATGTACCGTCAAAGAAAACCCGGATACCGTCACGTACTGTTAGCTTATGCAGGTTGTAAAACGGTGACTTGGTTTTGGTTTGACCTGGTGAGTTACCTAGGTTGAATCGGTGGGCGCTAAGGATGAAATTCCCACCCTTCGCGGGACTTCCTCTGTCCGGAAAGCGGTGCCATGAACCTAACTCAAGTAGCTCAGCTCCGCCATCTGAGTAAAATGGCACTTCTAAGTTAATCTTTGAAATCTGGATGCGGTTTCGGTTATCTGTGGCATCATCTGTAGTATCGAGGTCTATTTCACTAGAAATAAACCTGCTAATAACACTATTGCCCGGAGACTGTGTAAGCAGTAGAACATACCCACCGGCTATTATTAGAAAAAGAGCCGTACACTGCCATACATACTTACGAATGCCTCTTGGTTGAGTCTTGTACAGTGAGTAGCGCCTTGACCGTCTCACGTAGACCGCCTATCTCTTACTGCGTCGTAGGCGTGGGATAAGGGTGATTGCTACGCCGCTCAGCAGTAGGCCACCCCCAACCCACATAGCAATAGCTAAGTTTTGTCCGGTATTTGCAAGACTGCCGCCAGCTGAGTTGTTGCTACCGGTCGTGCTACTTATCGCCGCTAAGACTGTTTGATCACCCAGTACAGCACTAAACTCGCTGGTATTACCAAAGCCATTGGTTGAGTCATCTATTTCGGTAGTAGTAGCTGAAATTGCATAGCTACCACTGGTGAAGCTAGATGGGATGGTAAGGTTAGCAGTTGCTCCAGTTACACTACCAGATACATTGGTGCTACCAAGGTATATTTGTCCTTCACCGTGTCCAGATGGATCTGCGGTCGAGTTTGCAAAGAATTCAACACGGTAACCAGTAGCTGAATCATCGACATCAAGGTCAAAGTTTAGGCTTAAGCTTCCGGCAGTTGTAGACGATGAGTTAATGACAGGGAAGTTAAGGTGGTCGTTCGCTCCACTGTCGGTGTCGCCGGGGTCATTATTTGTTACTCCAATCTCGTTTAAGGATTCAGGAATGCCGTCTGGCGGGCCAGATGCGTCAATAAACTCAGCAAGGTCGATGCCTAAACCAGAGCCATATAGTCCAACAGTATTGTTATAAATACTGTTGCCAAGTATAGAGTTATTTAGTGGCGTAAATGTTGCAGGTAGTGCCGATGCTGTGAACTGCGCCACTGCTACGCCTGCTTCTGTATTGTTTCTGATTACGTTTCTTCTGTCGCTCGCAGTACCACCGATAAGTGTATTGGTAGTACTATTGGTGATTCTAATACCAAGCAGGCTGTTCTCAATCGTGTTACCCTGAATTGTATTGCTGTCAGATACGCCACCAAATGTATAGACTGCAACACCACACTGTACATTCCCCGATAGCTGATTGCCTTGGCTGGTGGTGCCCCCAATTTGTGAACCAGAACTATTGAAAACAGAGATTCCTTGAGTATTGTTCGCAATAGTATTGCCATCAACCAATGCATTCAGACTTGCATTACTAATATAGACGCCATCCTGCGTGTTGTCGGTGATGGTATTGCCACTGACTGTGCCGTCGTTGGATGCGTCAAATGCTACGCCATTCTGCGTGTTATTAAAGATAGTATTATTTTCAACTAATCCATTATTGCTGGATTGATAAAAACCCACCCCATTATTTCCATTATTTGCAATAACATTATTAATAACCTGCACATCAATACTCCCTCCGCCAAAAGTTATACCTTCGGCGCCATTACCAAGTGCAGTTGTGCCATCATAGCCAACGCCAATAAAGTTGCCTTGGATAATTGTCCGCTGGGCATTAAAGGGCGCTATA
>JADZGC010000019.1 GCA_020854115.1 bacterium
AGCCGCAAATAAAAAATGTAGGAAATTTTTGGGTTTTGCCCCGCGCGAGCTTGCCGAGCGCGGGCGAGGCGCAGTCAGCATTAGTTTTGTTCAAAATGGGTTCGAGCAGAGTTATATAATTCCACCATGAACGAACTTTTTCGGAAATCGTCGCCCATTCGGGCGGCTTTTTCTTTGGTTTCGCGGAGCAAAACCCAGATGTTCTTGGGGGGATTTTTTCTTCATTTAAGGAAAAGAGATTTTGTCGCGTGGTGCTGCGCTAAAGCGCAGGTGGTTCGGGGCTTGTACTTTTCAGCAGTTTTCCTCAAAATAGGTTCTAGCCTTGTCGTACAAGTACACCAGCATTAAACGCGCTTAATGCGGTGCTTTTTTATTACATCTGCCTAATGTCACCATGTAGCGTATAGAATGCATCGAGTGCGGATTCGAGCTTAGACTGGTCGCGGATATCACCATGATAGGCATTAAATAGGGCTTCAAAATGCCGATTTGTACCTGCCAGATATTGCTTATGCAAACTTAGTATTGCCAGTACCGAAACGCTATATGGAACATCGTGCGATACCCGACTCGAGCCACTTGGTGCCGTTAATATGCCAGGAGACCTGGTAGCGAGTTGAGCCAAGTATTCTGTCATACCCTCATTCGCCTGCATGCCCTGCCTATGCATCTGCAAACCACAGCGCGATTCATACTGAGCAGAGGAAGCGTGTACGAGTTCGTGCGCAATTACCCCAAGGGCATCAGCCTCCGTTCGTAGCCCTGGAGACCGTACCGATCCTTCAAATTGCACTTCGATCCGCAAGGAGCCAATACGATAGTCACCCATAGCACCTGTGTCCTGGGACGTAACTAAGCCAGCAAGATGATCAAAGCTCCCAAAGGTCGTTCGATGAATTTGTGCGGCCACCCTCTCGATCATGTCTGTGCGCAATCCAGTACTCACTGCAATTTGCTGGATAAGAGCGAATACATCCCCTTTTGTGCGCTCTAATATCTCACCATAATTTTCTCTGAGATACTGCTCACCGATCAAACTTCGACCAGCCAAATAAACAGCCATGACCTTAATCATCTCTGGGCCGGGGTTTTCTGTGATGTCAGTCAACAACTTGTCTTTACTCTGAAAGTCTCCATGAGCGATATGGTCACGGATATTTCTTCCAGTACGCGCAAGGATCGCTGCATCTAAATCTAGAGCCCAAGGATATTGAGCGTCGATAAACATGGTGGCATTAACCAGAAAATTATGCCCTATCGGCTGATCCTGATCCCCCTTCACAATACGATCATGCAGCCTGTGAACTGGATCTTCAAAGATCACGGCATGGTTTTGGAACATAGTATCAATGCTCCCAGCCTGACGAGCATTGAGGAGTATTTCTCGTTGCACTGCTCTCATCTGACCAACATCTCTTAAGGGCGTCAGACCTTCGTCGAATTCCCTGGTCAGCCGTGATAAATCGACCACCCTTGTGAGCTCAGATGCCAGAAATGTAGTATCAGTTTCTACAGGCTCGTGGGCATCCTGTACGCGCATTTCAGCATTATCATTCCTAGGTTCTTTTTGCATACAATTATTATACTTTACTGGCATACAGTATTTGCATTCCTCTCATGCTTCAAGTAGGATGAAAGTGATACTTTATGTAATTCACCATGGCAGCCAAAAAAGCAATTCACCCCTCACTAACTGAAGCCCTCCAGCAAGGTTGGCGCGCTACGTCACATTATTTTGGCTTCTACGTTACGCTCGTTCTTTTGATCGTGCTCTTCAATCTTATTCCTTCGGTTGTCGATGGCATATTCACCGACACGACCTGGTTCTCGCCGGTCATACGTGGCATCTTCATCATACTTATCGCCCTCGTTTCGCTCGGTATGGTTCGCACTACACTGCAAAGCGTCGACAACAAGGAGCCATCCCTCCCCGAGCTTTTTAAGGCTCATCTGTTCGGACGATATTTGGTCGCATCGCTGCTGTACCTCGTGGTATTTGTCGGCGGTCTCGTACTCTTCATCGCGCCTGGCATCTACTGGGGTCTACGTTATCAATTCGCAACCTATCTCATCGCTGAAGACCGTTATAGCCTTGCGGAAGCCTTTGAAGAATCAGCCCGCATGGTAGAAGGTCATGAATGGGATCTCTTCGCTTACTGGCTCGTGATGTTCCTCCTCAATGCTGTTGGGCTACTCTTCTTTGGCATCGGCGTCGTGATCACACTCCCGATCACGCTCGTTGGCTACAGCTACATCTACAAGCAGCTCCGAGTTGGCCGTACGCATCCAAAAAAGAAGAAATAACTTCACGACAATACTTGAGCCCTATTTGCATTTTTCATATAAAAGAGCCCGACGCATAGCTGGACTCTTTTATATGGTGCGGACGAGAAGACTCGAACTTATTTTAACAGATAATGACCGAGGTTGTAGCCCCGCCCAGAAAAGCCTTTGCATATTTTTTGAGATTCCCCCGCCGAGATTTTTTAGAAAAGGAAAAGGGTGTTTCTGGTCGGGTCGCGTTTCGGCTTTGCCAAAACTGGTGGCAGGTCTGGGGCGGCTTAAGCACCCGCGCTTCGCGCAGATACTTACTGCTTTTCCCGAGTTCACTTACCAGCAGGATATTCAGTCTCAATCCAATCGGCTACTGTGGTGTAAAGTTTCTTAGTGTTATAGCAAGACTGCCTAAATTGTCTTGCCGCGTCTTATAATTCAGTGGTCATCGCCTTAGACGCAAACACATAAGATTTTGGTGAGCCTTCTGATATTTCAATACCCGTAGTCGATTGCTCGGCTTTTTCTAGTCAAGACTTAGTGCTTGTGTCTTTTACTAAGTTTATATCTGTATAGCCAACAAAATAATCCGCCTTGCAACTTCGCATAAAGCTGACCACTTCGTCTTTGGTTTTTCCTGATTATGTAGCGTTTATAGCCTCACCCTTAAAATACCATTTGCCGTCTTTGTATTGCTCATATGTGCCGTCGTGCCAGAATTGTGGACTAGCACAAGATTTTTGCGCTTCTCGCGCAATAGGCACTAATTCGGGTACAAGTCTGTCGGCTATGCTTATTCTGTAAGGTTCGCCGTCTATCTTTACTAAGACTACGCCCGTTGCAGACGCTTCGGGTGAGGGGAATTGCATACCGTGAAGATTTTCCGATTCAGTTTGTTTTATATAGTAAAAACCTTAGCTTCTTCTTTTGTGATTTCTGGCTTCGCATTTGTGGCTACAAATTGCCTGTCCTCTTCTTCATTGCGTTGCTCAAACTCTTTGTTTGGTTCGCCTATACGATTTGCGACGGCAACACGCATCTGATAAACACTGTAAGCACCATACAGGACAAGTAACGCGGAGATAGCTAACGACAAGATACTAAACACAAGACCTTTGCCACGAGGTTTGTGTTTTCTCATATAAATCAGCAAGCCGATGAGGTTAATCAACGCTATTATTCCCACAGCAGGAACAAGTGTTATAAACAAAAACATGCCAATGAACTCAGTGCCCGATACTCCTGCTTTTGCTTGCTGAACTGCCCAGAACATTACCAGGAGAAAAATAGCGACTCCAAGGGCTTGCAAGATACCTAAAACAATAAAGAAATAACGCCATTTTGACGGTTTTTGTGTAGATAATTGCTCAATTTGGCTACTAGACATCGGTGTTATCGGCTGAAGAGGCTGTCCGTCTACTGTTCCTACTGGTTGCTGTGGTACCTCTGATAGTTTTTGATTTTCGTCCATATTTTCTACTTTCTTATACTTAGTGTATTATATTTACGGCAAACTAAAAAGCTCGCCGCCAGCGATGGCATAAATGCCACCTACAATCGTTTCCGACTGCGACTATCGCGAAATAGGCTCTGACGACGAGCTTTTATTTCGTGATAGATTTTGTGACCATACCTGTCCATAAATGGCGGCTCTAGGTCGTAAGCGGCAAACCACTTACGCTGATTGCACTATTTACACCGCTGTTTTGCCAGATATGGCAAAAGCCGCCCTCGCGGGCGGCAATTCTGACTTTAGTCCATTTCTGGTGCGGACGAGAAGACTCGAACTTCCACGACCTATTACGGTCACTAGCCCCTCAAGCTAGCGTGTCTACCAGTTCCACCACGTCCGCACAAAATCACTATTCAATTCCATTTAGGTACATATGCAATACGCTTGAGAGGCTTTTCGCCAGTTTATATGGAATGAACCTTAGGAGATCCATTCAAGCGGTTCCTTTTGCGTCCGCACAATATTTTCACCTATTCGAGGAGCAAAACAGCACCCATCATACCAGATATGACGCTACTTGTCATCCCTACCTCGGCACGAGCGAGGCAAGATATATCAAGCTGATACCGAGAGCGATCATTGCAGGCAAAACAAAAATAAGATTGAAATAGTAGTAAAAGCGCAATGGCTGATTCCAGATTGATCGATGCTTTTTGGGCCGCCGCTTCCAGTCGCGCAGATACGTAGCCCAGATCTGCTTCGACTGCGCAATCGTCCACACACCCACCACAATCAGTGATGCACCGAGGCCAAGCTGGCCAAGGAGATTACCCATATAGGTTAAGGCTAGAAGCCAGACAAACACTATCAAGATACCCAGTTCACTTATCAGGTTACCAGTCCGGAGAGCTTTGGAGAGAGTCATAGTGTGCGCCTGATTAGTTATCGTAATTGTTTGGCAGACTATCAGCCAGATGCTTCATGGAATACTCTTTGCGCAGTTGCTTCGGGAGGTCCAGCATCTTCACACCGATCTTGACCCCAGGGTTCAGGATATTAAGTGGATCAAAGAGTTTTTTCACCTCAACAAACACGTCGTAGAGCCGCTCACCATAAAGGCGCTTCAGATACGGTGCTCGCAAGCGACCGTCGTTATGCTCACCGCAGGTACTACCACCGAGGTCAATCACCATGCGATAGAAATCATTCATCAGCTCAAAGAGTTTCTTTCGATCAGTTGCCGCTGAAAGGTTCATAAATGGTTGCAGATGGAAATTCGCATTGCCTGCATGCCCCCAGACTGCGATATCCAGATTGTACTTTTCAAAGAGCGCGTAAACGCGTTCGATGAAAACTGGCATATTCTCAAGTGGTACAACGCCATCCTCGATCACTGGAAGAGCCTTTTTATTCCCGCGAAACTTCCAGATAATTGCCGCGGCACCACGGCGAATCTTCCAGAGTTTTGTCTGCTCAGCTGGATCGGTAGCCACACGCATGTCATAAGCTGTGTGTTCAAAGGCCTTGATCGTTTTCTTAGTCCTCGCGACCTGATCGCGCTCCTTGATGTCGTCAAACTGCACCAGCAAAACAATTCCGGGCATTTGCTCAGGGATTACTCCCTTGATCTGCTGAGGGTCGTGCTCCTTAAGAAACTCTAGCAAATGACGATCCACGACTTCTAGCGCAGATGGCTGCAGCGACATAATCATCTCGACAGCATGAGCAGCCTTCTCCATTGACTCAAAGTACCCAACTATCAAGTGATTCCTGGGTGACCACGGGATGTGCCGCAACGTCACTTCTGTCACAATTCCAAGTGTACCCTGACTGCCAACAATCAGCTGGCCGAGATCGAAGCTGCCATCACTTCCCTTCACATGCCAGAGATCATAACCAGCTGAGTTTTTGGTGACGTTTGGAAACGCGTCGGCAATGTCATCCCAATTTTCTTCGATTAGATAATCAACATTTCGATAAATATGCCCCTCGAAGTCAGTTTGCTTCTGCTTCTCGGCGAGTTCTTTCGCACTCAGCCTGCGAGTCCGTATCACCTCACCATTCGAAAGGACAACGCGCAATGACTCGACATAGTCGCGTGTCATGCCATATTTCACCGTCTTTTCACCAGCTGCATTGTTAGCCACAGCTCCGCCGATTGTTGCAAAATCGATACTCGCCGGATACGGAGGCAAAAACCGCCCGTGGCTATGCAGCAAGTGCTGCAAATCTTTATAAATCATCCCTGGCTGCACTGTGACGGTATTTTTGTCATAGCTTAAGTAGTGATTCATGTGTGCCGGAAAAGCCATCATAATACCAGTACCAAGCGCCCCACCACCCTGGTCGGTACCTTTTCCACGGGCCGTGATTGGGTGCATCTCGCCATCGACTGCACGTTCCGCGACCAAACGCACGAGCTCGGCTACATCAGCCTCATTTTGTGGATAAAAAACCGCCTCTGGCATGGCCGTAAAGACGCTTCCATCCGTAGCAAAAAACTCACGAGTTGCTTTATTTGTACTTATCTCACCGGTAACTGAGTGGCGCAGTTCTTCATAAAATGTTTGTTTGTTCTTCATAGATAGCATAAGCATAACAGTTTTTGGACTCCCCGACCAGGCAGAAGCCCCTTACTCAAAGCAACGTAAGCTTTTTGCTTTTGTGATCTGCTTTGCCTATGATAGAACTATGCGAAAACAGGCGCCAAAACTTCAATCTCGTACCGCAAGGAGTCGACTTGCTCAACCAAAAAGATTTAAGCAGCCTGTTCTCTATACCGTCCTGGCGCTGTGCATCATCGCCGGAGCACTGCTCATTTATGCCTCTTTTGCTGGGTCCATCCCAGTAGTAGGCTCAAATCCAGATTTCTGGCGACCACGTATCGCTGGTTGTGAGGCAGGATCGGGACCTACCAGCACACCAAACTACAAGGCTAACAATGGCGCAGGTCATTATGGAGCCTACCAATATGACGTTCGCACCTGGCGAGGCGCGGTCGGGCCAGAACTAGCAGCCCAGTACCCTCTTCCAAGCGACGCCCCACCCGAAGTCCAAGATCAGGCATTTTATAATACTTTCGCACGTCGTGGCAGTCAGCCCTGGAATGCCAGCTATTACTGCTGGGCGACGCCCGAGCTCAAGGGCACATCCCGACTCCCCGTACTTGGCCCGATTGGCAGCCTTCTGCCAGCTGCAACTCCAACACCTACGCCCGCACCAAATGCCTACAACATCAAAGTGCAAGGCCGAGTCTACATCGATGACAAACTCACGCCAAACGTGACGCTCAATACCTGTGTCGATGGGGTTACTACCAAGACAGATGCTGGCGGCATCTTCCGATTTGAGCTTCCTGCCGGCAAGAACTATTGTGTGCGCGTAATCGACGGACTGCCAACTGGCGCAAAGATAGTAAAAACGAATAATAACCCTGAGCGAGCCAGCGAGGCAACCTACGAGCACCAGCTATCTGACAAGAATTACTACCGTAATCTCTGGCAATTCTTTACGCCATACTACACCTGGGATCGGGCCAGCGATGAAGGTTTTGACTTTTACTATTCGGTAAAATAAACACTGACTCTGCTAAACTATAGCGATGCCAATCATTATCGCTGAGGTCAAAACTCAGTCACCTTTCGGATTTTGCGCCAAGCAAAGTTGGGACGAGCTTTTTGTATTCGCAAACACTTACGGTGATTGGCTTTCGATCCATACCGATCCCCGCTGGGGCGGCTCGCTTGAGCTTATTCGCAAAGCACGATCACTGACAGGTAAGCCAATTCTCACCAAAGGCATCCATGCTACCGATAGCGACATAGTGAATGCACTTGCTACAGGGGCCGACTATGTATTAGTGGTATGCAGATTACCAAAAATACACCTAGAGAAATGCCTCATCTAACCAAATTCGATCACTGAGCTTAAGACTCTTCCACAAGACACAAAGGCCGTTTGGAACGCCCATGATTTGAATAGCAGCTTAGCCAAAACAGAAACATTTAAACAGGCACGAGAGGCCTTTGATGGCTGGCTGTGTCGGGCAAGTTTTATTAAAGCCACCGATGATATCATGCCCGCACAGAGGCTGTACTCATAGGCGAGCACTTTATTGATTGCATACATTCAATAAAGATGAAGCAGGTACTTGGTGCGGATGAGAGGAGCGTTCGCTTGCGCTCACATTTCGCATCGTGCTCGAAGAAAACATAAGTAAACTTAGTTTTTCTTCTGTGCGCGAGCTCCACGAACCTTAGGTTTCGAGTCTGCTCATACCAACTTCAAACGCCCCTTACGGGGCGCCTGAAGTTGGTGCGGATGAGAGGACTCGAACCTCCACGGGGTTGCCCCCACTGGCACCTGAAGCCAGCGTGTATACCAATTTCACCACATCCGCAAAAGAAACTTTATTTTTTTGACTTAATAGGTGCCTGTTCGGTCGATAATGCCCACTGTGTCACTCCACGCAACCGATCAGACGGGGAGCTAAGATTGCCACGTGTCACTCCCGACAAATCAACGGTATGAGCATACAGGTAATATGGTGAGTATAGCAAGAGCGCCGGTGTATCATTAGCCCATAATTTTGTCCACTCAGCATACTTCTGATCTCTGTAGGCTGGGTCTTTTGCAATACGAGCTTGCTCGAGAAGTGTGTCGGCTTGCGCGTTCTTATATACCGACAGATTTAATCCTGGGTCGGCAGCCTGTGACGAATGCCAAAAGCTATATACATCACTGTCACCACTCAAGTCCTGCCCATAGAGCAGTATGTCATATTGACGAGGGCGAATGTACTCTTGCTGCAAAGTGTATGTATCAACGAGAATAACATCGACCGGCACACCTACATTGCGCCACTTCTCACTCAGGGCATTGGCTACGGCTGGGTATTGGCCGGCATTTGCCGTCACGAGCTTTAAGCGCTGAGAGAATTTATTCGTCAGTGCTGCGCGAGCATCGTCTGGCGAATAAGCAAGTCGAGGAGCTTGGTTTGTAAAGCCCGGATATCCAACTGGGATCGGATAATGTACAGCATTGCCCTGACCCTTGAGTATATCATGCACGATTTGATTGCGATCAATCGCTCGCCCCAAAGCCTGACGTGTGCCGGTCTCACTCAGGCCCTGACGAGAGGCATTGAAATACACCCCGACATAGGCCGGCAAACGGTACGTATCAACCTTCAGCTCTGCAAACTTCTCGATATCATCAATGCGATCAGCACCAACATTTGCTATGCCGTCGAGTTGCTGTTTTGCGTACGCGTCGATAGCACTTTGTACATCGTCAAATTGCCGAAATTCAATGCGGTCTAATAGTGGCTCACCAGCAAAATACTCTGGGTTTTGCCTTAGTGCCACGACATCAGAATTCGCTTCGAGCTCCTCGAGAATAAAGGGTCCCGTGCCGTTTGGCCGACGATTGAAGTCGTCCAGACGAAGCTGTGACTGCTTGACTCCGCGCAAACTATGCTCAGGAAGAATCCCGACCTGGGACAAGGCACTAAAGAAGTCGCTATAGCTGGCTGGCAACTGAAATTGCACGGTGTGTTCGTCAATAGCGTTTATAACTACCTTATCCCAACTTGCCGCCAAGACCGAGCGGGCATCTGGGGACTGTACAGTACGAAACGTAAAATCCACATCCTCTGCCGAGAATCGCTCACCATCATGCCAGCGCACATCACGACGCAAGACAAATGTATACGTACGTTTGTCGGCGGATACTGTCCATGACTCCGCAAGATCCGGTGTCACTACACCTGATGGTGCACGTCGTATCAATCTGGAGTACACAAGCTCAGCAACATCGGCGGTAGCTGAGTTATCAATATACAAAGGATTTACCTGGCGTACACGACCAATAATTGCCTCTCGATACACACCACCCGCCTTCGGGACATCATGTAACCACAATCGATCTAGGCCGCGATACTGAATCCACACGCCACCCAGGCAAATCACAATGACTGCCATCCAGGCTGCAAACTGCCAACGCATCAGGCCTAGCTTTCGCCATGCCCCATAGATATGACGATTCACATAATTTCGTAACCATGTGCGACTAACCTTCAGTCGTTTTGATAACGCACGACGGAAATGATGCCAGCGAAATGAAAAGTAATTTGGCTTCATAGATAAGGCTCTTGCGAGATGCTAGGCAAGCAAGAGACGAGTTATCAAACTCCCAGCGAATATTAATCCCAACACAATCGTCACCGTAAAGAGCGATCGCTCAATACCCCGCTTCGAACGATACGAGTTACTCGATCCGCCATACGCCTGGCCGAGACCACTCCCCTGATTCTGTAGGAGCACTACCAAGATAAGTAGGCACGAGCTCACAACAATAATGACATTGATAACACCTAACATACGCTACGTCGTCTCCTCCCGCTGGAAGAGTGATGAAAACAAGTAGTTTACCAACCAAACAATGATAACGGCACCAACTGCACTCGAGAGCTTAGTAACTTGAAAGCGTGGGTAGAAAAAACTCGTCACATACAGCATCGCAGCATTCACGAACAACATAAAGATCCCCATCGTCAGGACGATTGCCGGCAAGCTAAGTAGCACGACAAGTGGACGTACTAGTGCATTGACGATACCAAATACGAGCGCGGCAATAATCAGTACGCCAATCTTGTCACCGTACCCTATTCCAGAGAATAGCTGCGCCGAAACCCACAAACCAACGAAATTTACTAGCCAAGCAAAGAGAATTCGCTTCAACATAACAGGAGTTATTATAGCAATTAGCGAGTTTTTTTTCTAGTTTTCGCGGTATCCCCACCTACAAGCCGCGCTAGCGTAAACACACTCTTGCCAGATACTCGCATGCGCTTTTTAGCACTGCGCTTCCGGTCTCGCGCGAATGCCCGCGTAAGAGTACGTCCCAGTTGTGATTTTTTTGTATGTGCCATCAGAATTCCTCTAAATATGTTGTTTGATAATTTTTGCCTTACTCGGTCCGACGACCTCAGCAATCGCATCTTCATCAGCATTGGATAGGGCGCGTGTGCTCCCGAAATGGCGTATCAACCTCTTCCGTGTGGCTGGACCAACCCCTGGAACTGTGTCTAGTACACTTGTCTTGGTACGTGAATCACGCACAGAGGTATGATAGCTCACCGCAAATCGATGCGCTTCATCGCGTATCCGCTGTAGTAGCTGCAATGTTTTACTGGTATGCGGCAGCGATATGATGCGAAACCCACCATCAATCCGCTCTTCCTGACGAGCTCGGGCGGCTTGCTTCTGTATAGGCATATCTACCACTCGTTGCACAATTTCTTCGTGTCGCTTAGCCAGCCCTATGGCCGGAATGCGCACGCCGAGCTCATCGAGCACTTCGGTCGCGGCCGCTAACTGGCCCTTGCCGCCATCGATAATTATGAGATCCGGCATCGCCCAATCAGTGTGTCGACCAGAAAATCGCCGACGCATGGTTTCTGCCATCATCGCGAAATCATTCGGTCCCCTCGAGCGCATCTTAAATTTCCGGTATTCACTCTGATGCGGTGTCCCATTTGTAAATACCACCATACTCGATACCGCATCCCCACCCTGAAAGTTAGAGATATCATAGCACTCGAGTCGCTTCGGCAATCGTTGCAAGCCAATGCGCTCAGCTAAGCCGGTGAGCGCCTGGTCCGTTGTAATGTCAAAGGTTTCTTGCGCCCCAAATATCATTTTCTTAGAAAGTGCACGTAGCGCAAGATATTGATCTCGCAGGTGTGCGGCCTGCTCATACTGTTGTGCCTTCGACGCCTTCTCCATTGCTCGCTCGAGCTCGAGGATCAATTTCTGACTGCGACCTTCCAGCACCATAACAAGGCGTCGGATATTCGTGCGATACTCACGTTTTGATATGTTTGGAGCTGGCGCAACCCCTATCTGATACTCAAGAGCTGACCGTGCTACTAAGCGTGAGTTCGAAAAATACGGAAAAATCCGACGCAAGTACCGCAACGCTTCTCGTACCATTACTGTAGAGATAAATGGTCCGAAATATCGTGCACCATCATCGCTGGGTCGGCGCTGTATCGACACCTTTGGGAAATCATCCTGCATGCTGACGCGCACATAACTAAAATTCTTATCATCTTTGTCGCGCACATTATACAGTGGTTTATAACGCTTAATGAGCTCGGCTTCGAGGAATAGCGCCTCTACCTCACTCCCTGTCACAATCCAGTCAATACTGGCGATATTACTCACCAAGATTGGCGTCTTTATGTCGGCATGTTTTTTCGTAAAGTACGAACGCACTCGTCGCTTGAGCTGTGAAGCTTTACCGACATAAATTATCACCCCAGCAATATCCCTATACAAATACACGCCGGGGTCCGATGGGAGCTCAGCGAGGCGTGCTTTGAGATGTAGTGGCGCTGTCATACATGCATTATACGGGAAATCTACTTGATTTTTGAATCTATTTGTTGTAGTATTCAGCATCATTCACCTCGGTGTGACCGTTAAAAATCGAGTCACGCCACGATCTGAGAAGAAAGGAGGTGAAATGAGCACCTCACCGGAAGTCGCTGCCTTCATCATGCAGCTCAAGGAGCCCATTCCCGACGCCCTCGTGGCGTATCTGTCCAGGTGTCGAGAAGTGGCCGCCATCGAGGATCGGGGCACCACCCCCAATCCATCGCTAGTCCACGAACTGCGACGCGCAGCCGACATCCTGAAGACGAGTCACGGCTACACGCCAGAGACACTCGAACTGCTCGCCGACAACTACGACGAGATCCACGACGCAATTCTGGCCGAATTCATGCCGCCCTCGAATCCACCGAGTTCCAAGGCAAGCATGGAGGCAGCCTGACATGGCTTCAGAACCACAAACAAAGCCTCTTGATTAGTGCGCTGATGCGGCAAACCAAGAGGCTTTCATACGTTTATTGACTCGTGAAGCACCACCCAACCATACACCGCACACGAACTTTGACCGCCGCAGGTATCCCCATAATTGCCGTGTCTTTCTCCGGTACAACCGCCAAAGTATAGCGCTCATCATGCCAAATAGCTGGCAGGCCTAGGTGCCCAAAGCCACCAAAGCTCACTTCCCGTTGCTCTCCCGAAACGATTGCTAACTTTTGTTCTTTCATATGCTTACTCTCATCGCGCCCATAGATCACGAAACGCTTCGCTCCTCCTGGTGCCTGCCAACGCAACCGCATCAACCATCCACCTTTGAGTAAATCAAAAGTCGTCTGTACTGTCGGATTAGCAACCGCACCAGCTGGTAGCCCCTGTACATCCTGCTGTGAGGTGGCCGCGAAGCTGTCTTGCGTAAAGATATTTGCGCTACAGGTTGACTGAGCAAGTATTTGCTTCTGATACTGCTCGAGTATCGGCCGAGCCGTTGCTGGATCGTAGCCAAAGGCTCGAATTTGATCATCACTGATCTGACTAGCATCTATTTGGGCTAATGAAACTCCAACCCTTTGCTGTAGTGCTTGCATCTCGGGCGTAAGCTTGATATCTGGGCACCCAGGGACCGCGAGCGAAGTAGACTGTTGAGTGTACTGCCACTGTGCAACGTACCGGCGTACAGTTGCCGGATCGTAGCCAAAAGCTCGAATTTGATCATCACTTATCTTCGACCAATCCACCTGCGACAACGGCATGCCAAGCAGCCTTTCTATCTCATCAATTGGTATTGGCGCTTGCGCAATCGTACCAGTATTTGGACCGACACCCCCGCCAGGCACAACGCCCGGCTGAACCGCGACTGGCACGGGCTGCATAGCCGGAAAATCAACGGTCGCTATCTCCCAACGTGATCCCGGGATTGCCGTACGGGCTAGCTCGGATGCACTACCATCACGCCCAATCGCATAGACAAACCGCTGACTCGCTCCGTTCGCGCCGGATACGACACCATCAATGTACATCCTGGTAGCAGCAGCGTTAAACCTCAACTGATATAGCGTTGTCTGAAGAGGTATATAGCCAGCCCCTCCTGATTGTTCGAACTGCTTTTTCGTTACGTTGTATACATAGATACGATTCGGATTTGCTACGCACTGAGCGCCGCTCGGGCATCCAGTGGTAACAAGCATGAATTCCTTCCCTGGAGCTGATCGTATACCAACCGGCTGGGCACCGATCTCAAGCTGTGTCGCTTGACCGCTAACATTCATACTCAATAATTGCCAGCGTCCTCCAGCCACACCCACCGTGAAGAATGTATCGCCAATTTGCTCAATCTGTTGAGCCTCGGGGGCACTAGGTACCACCGAGAAATCCATACCCGAGAACTGGCCGATGTCTTGCTGTGACAAGCTCGATACATCTAACGCTAGTACAGTCCCGCGCGCATTCAAGACAACGAACGCACTAGCCCGTCCGATCCCCCAACGAGTGACTCTATAATCGTTGGTGAATGTCTTTTGTGACAGCACCCGACCTGATGATGCCTCAACACTCTGCAGTCGCGATCCATCGGCAGAAATCACTAGTAAGCGGTTAATTTCTGGCGCAGCATAGAGCCGTGCGCCACTACCGACCCCTTGCATAAATCCTCGAAACTTACCTGTTGCAGCATCAAAGCTAGCCAAAGACTGGCCATCAGCCAGATTTCCTCCTGCACAGGCGCGCACCGACGCATACACTACCTTATTAGCACCAAAAACCGCCATGTCATCTAGATACGCGCGGGGCTGAGAGCTAGCACACCCTGCTAGTGTCGGCATGGTTACAGATATTTGGGCTACGATTGCATTACTAGCCGGGTCAATCACCTGCACACCATTACGAAAGCCGCCATGCACATCAGCAACTACGATGATCGCATCAGTAAACTGCTGAGCGCGCAATGCAAAAATACCTATCGTACCGATAACTGTTAGTGACAAAATGACAATTAGTGGCCAGTGCGCACTAGCTTTTTTTATACGTTTTATCACTACGGGAGCCACTCTTGCCTTATGAGTACTAAATGAGCGCATCATATTCTCACAATTTTAAGGCATCGACGATAATATTTCTCAAGGTTACTAGACCTAATGTCTATGCTTAGAATTTCCACCAAGGCGTGGGCGTTGGCGTTGTTTTTTTCGTCGTTACAGTTAAGGGCGTGATGTACCCACTATCTGACACAAGCCGATTAAGATCTTTTGCTTTGTAGCTGAATTTATATGTTACACCAGGCTGGAGTCCAGAAATTGTGTAACTAGTACCCTTGGGTAGTCCTGCATCGCCTGTAGTTGTATTCAAATATGTCCAGCTACGATCAGGAGATTTTGATGGATTGCTGGCAGTTGTCCAATTCAAGCTATACCTTATATCAGAACCTGTTTTACCCCCCGTTGCTACCGGCCAATTCAATGTAACGCTCGTCGTAGAGGCTGTATAGCTAGTAAAGTTACCCACGGAAAGTGATGTTGGGCTCACGGTTGGCGCAGAAGTGCTTGTTGGCGCAGAAGTGCTTGTTGGCGCAGAAGTGCTTGTTGGCGCAGAAGTGCTTGTTGGCGCAGAAGTGCTTGTTGGCGCTACGGTAGGCAAATTGGTCGATCCGTCAGCCGGGACCCAGACTCTAATCTGATCGATTAAAAAGTTGATAGGCTTCCATGGTTTTGCGTTATCCGGAGCCTCGTGCCAATCATCCTCTGGTTCGGTAATCTCAGTCTCCATTCTAAGCTCCCATATATCCGTCATAATCGCCCTAAAATGTGATTCTGAAATACCGCTAAAGTCTGACGCTGTATCTAACACCCCACCATCTCCCCCATTGGTACGTCGAACCTCCTGACCATCGAAGATATACCTTATACCTGCAGGACTCCATTCAACGACATACATGTGGTTCTTATTATCAAGCCCAAGATCTTTCCGTGTATTCAGAAAATGTTGAGATTTAACTGCGTTAGAACCCATTATCGAGGTACCAGTATACTCCCACGGCTTATCACCATACCATTCTAAAATGTCAATCTCACCATAGTTAGCCTGTCCCCAACTCGCTTGCTTATTTCGCAACCAGAGTGCAGACCAAACGCCTAGCTGCGTTGAAGGCACCTGTGCAGATATCTCAATCCTGCCAGCTTTCCAGGTATTTTTAGAAACCACTTTTCCAGATGTATACACTGTTTGCTTGCCGGCTGGACAAACTGCGCCGTCCCACTGTGCATTTGAAGTTATCGGATCTTCGCCTTGAGTAAGGCAGTGACGAGCTGATCGCAAGTCTAGTTTGCCATCATGAACTGAAACGTTGAATGCCTTGTATATTCCTTGGTGATGATCATCGTGGCTCGTACCACTTTTCGTAGTAATTGACCAGGCATTAGTATTTAAAGCTGTGCCGTTAAAATCTTCTTGGTATGCTAAGCTCCACCCATTCGATACGACAGCGGCTCGTGAGTAAATGACATATACTATCCCAATGATAGCTAAAGCAGCACCGACGAACACATATGATAATGGATTAAATCTCTGGAATGGGGTTATTTTTGATAACTTAACTATTTTTTTACGTGCCGTACTTGTTGTATTCTTTCTTTTTTTGCTTACCATATAAATCCTCTACGATGTAATATTGATAGTTACTAATGTTCAAACAAATCATCGTATAAAATACTTATGCTGTCAACCACAGCCGTATGACTACTGCCTGGATGTAAAATTAAACCTTTTTTAGTAAACGCTGAAGATATTTGCCCGTATAACTCGTCTCGATCAATGCAACCTGTTCGGGTGTCCCTTCGCCCACAATCGTGCCGCCACCAGCACCTCCTTCTGGCCCCAGATCAATGAGCCAGTCTGCCGACTTGATAATATCAAGGTTATGTTCGATAATCAGCACGCTATTGCCCATCTCTACCAGTTGATGAATGACTTCGAGCAAACGTCTAACGTCCTCAATATGCAGCCCTGTCGTTGGCTCATCAAGAATATACATCGTCTTACCGGTAGCTCGACGAGACAACTCAGAAGCCAACTTAATACGCTGTGCTTCGCCACCCGACAACGTTGTAGCTGGCTGGCCAAGCTTGATATAGCCTAAGCCAACATCATTAAGCGTGCCAAGCCTCTTTGCAATTGTGGGTATGTTTGCAAAGAACTCGGCCGCCTCCTCGACAGTCATAGCAAGTACATCAGCGATTGTCTTATCTTTGTAGGTAATCTCGAGCGCCTCGCGATTGTATCGCTTCCCATGGCAGGTCTCACACGTCACATACACATCTGGCAGGAAGTGCATTTCGATTTTGATAATACCGTCGCCTTTGCAGGTCTCGCAGCGACCACCCTTCACATTAAAGCTAAAGCGACCGGCAGAATATCCCCGAATCTTGGCTTCTTGAGTTTGCGCAAACAGATCACGTATGTCAGTGAAGGCACCCGTGTAGGTGGCTGGGTTGGAGCGTGGCGTACGCCCAATCGGACTCTGATCGATGTCGATTACTTTGTCGAGGTGCTCAACCCCATCGATCCGCTCGTGTTTTCCAGCTGGTTCTTGCGAACGATGGTATTCTTGACTGAGCTTGCGTGCCAAGATGTCATTGATGAGCGAGCTCTTGCCCGAACCAGACACACCGCTAATCACCGTCAGCATACCAAGTGGAATTGAGACGGTGATATCTTTGAGATTGTGTTCTTTTGCACCAACGATCGTCAGTGTCTTACCATTACCCTTGCGCCGCTTGGTTGGAACCGGGATGGATTTGGCTCCTGAGAGATACTGCCCGGTGATTGAGTCCTTATTCTTCATCACTTCCTGCGGCGTGCCTACCGCGACAACTTCTCCGCCGTGCTCGCCAGCAGCTGGGCCGATATCCACCACGCAATCAGACGCGAGAATCGTGTCTTCATCATGCTCTACTACTATCACGGTGTTGCCGAGACTCTTCAAGCGCTTGAGTGTGTCGATCAAGCGATCATTATCACGCTGATGTAAGCCAATCGAAGGTTCATCAAGGATATACAGCACACCCATCAATGAGCTCCCTATCTGTGTAGCCAAGCGAATACGCTGTGCTTCACCTCCCGCCAAGGTATTTGCCGCTCGATCAAGCGTGAGATAATTTAGACCGACATCATTTAAGAATGTCAGTCGCTCGCGGACTTCCTTAAGAATCTGCTTGGCTATCTTCAGCTCGTTTTCATTCAGTGCCAACTCTGTAAAATACGCTAGTGCTGCATCAACGCTCATCTCAGTCACATCGGCGATAGACTTATTATCGATCGTGATCGCCAACACTTCAGGCTTGAGGCGCCGACCATGACACGAAGGACATACCTGATGCGTCATATAACGCTCGATTTCGCCTTTCACAAAATCACTATCACTCTCGCGGTAGCGGCGCTCGAGATTTGGGATGATGCCTTCGAATGTCGTACGATATTGACGACCAGCTGGGCCAGGCACCATGATAGTTTCGTCACCCGCACCATAGAAAAGAATCTTCAGCGCAGCTTCACTAAGCTCTTGTACTGGCACATCAAGCGAGAACTTATGCGCTTCAGCAACTGCTCCAAGGAGCTTACCATACCACGTCATACGACTCGTCGTGCGGCTCCATGGACGAATCGCCCCCTCGCTCACACTGAGGCGGCGATTTGGCATGACCAAGTCAGGATCGACAACAAGCAGAGCACCGAGTCCCGTACAATTCGGGCAGGCACCATGCGGGGCATTAAATGAAAACAATCGTGGCTCGATTTCTGCCAGCGAAAAGCCAGAATTTGTGGTCGTGTAGTGTTCAGAATAGACACGTTCTTGCTTAGTGGCGAAATCTTGCACAATAATGACCCCCTCGCCGAGCTTGAGTGCCTGCTCAACAGCTTCGGCGAGCCGCTGATGTTCCTCCTTTTCAACCGCTAAGCGATCAACTACCACTTCGATGGTGTGCTTCTTTTGCTTCTCGAGCCCACCAACTTCATCAAGCTCGATGTCAGCGCCGTCGACGCGTGCCTTAAGATAGCCTGCCTTCACGAGCTCAGCGATGACATGCCGGTGCTCACCCTTCTTGTCTTTGACGACCGGCGCATAAATTACCACTCGTGTGCCGGCAGGATATTGCTCGATAGCTTCAACAATTTGCGCAGAGGTCTGACGAGTCAATACTTCGCCAGTCTCTGGGTCGTGCGGGATACCAATGCGCGCAAACAGCAGGCGCAAATAATCATAAATCTCGGTCACTGTCGCCACCGTCGAGCGTGGATTACGGCTAGTAGACTTCTGATCAATAGAGATGGCTGGCGACAAACCTTCTATCTGATCGACATCCGGCTTCTCCATGAGCCCCAAGAATTGGCGAGCATACGCCGACAAACTCTCGACATATCGACGCTGACCCTCTGCATAGATGGTATCGAAGGCGAGACTCGACTTACCAGAACCTGAAAGCCCAGTGATGACAACCAGCTTATTGCGCGGTATTTCGAGATCAATATTTTTGAGGTTATGTTCGCGTGCACCTCGGATAATTAACTTGTCATTCATCTATGCCTCCAGAGTAGAATATATGGTTTTGTAGCCGGCTTGCTGTCACCACAAACTAGGCAGAAATTATACGCGCATTTTCGCTTTGCTTCAAGCTATGGACTACAGCACTTGAACTGCAAAAACGTGTCAGCTAACGATGCTTTACTGCTCCATGAAGAATTGGGTATAATCAAAGAAAGCATAAACGGGATATATTCATGTCACCAAAAGGTCCAGATACATCACATACGCCAGGAGCACTCGACGCCGTAATGCAGGATGCGGCAAATGCTGCACCAGCTCCGAGCGCCGGTGAGTCAGTACCAGTAACCGTCGCTCCGACTACGGAGTCAACTGCAACGCCTGCCACAGATGTAGCCCCAACAGAACCTGCAGGAGCACCGGCAATGGCCCCCGGCAGTATGGTCTCACCAGGACAAGGCTTTGATCTTGGGGATACACACACCATCCAAGCTACTACCCCGTTCACAGAGAATAATCCTGATGCAGCCACCGAGCTCAATGGTGGGCCCGCCCCAATTCCAGCTCCTGAGCCGCAATCAGCACCAGCACCAACGCCAGCACCAGCTCCGTCAGTAATAGGACCAGCAGAGGCTGAAATTCCAGCCGTCAACACTACGCCCTCCGCTGAAACTACAGCTACCAGACTAGCGCCAGAACCAGAATCAAATCCACCTGTCACCCCCTCGATCCCAGTAGTCGACAAGCCTTTCGTAGCTGGACCCGATGGTAAGCCAACCGGATCTCAGGTGCTAGGTGAAGGTGATACGCTTGTAGTTGACAGTCCAGAGAAGCATGAAAAACAAGAATTCCAGCAGTGGGTTGCAAATGCGAAAGAAGGCTTAATTAAGATTCTCGATAAGGAGTCAAGGGACGGGGCTCTCTCTCCAGATGATTTAAGCCGTAAGGCACTATTCTTAGCAGTTGTTCAAGCAGATCACGAACAAAACAAGAATTAAGCCCTAGATTATCCACGAAAATACCCGCCTGAAAGCGGGTGTTTTCGTTAAGCGGCGGATCTAGATAGCTTACTTATTTCTTCAAGGCAGCAAGCTCGGTTCGAACCTTCTGCAATCCCGTCTCCAGATCATCGATGTGTTGCTCGAGTCGGGCAACTGCAGCCTGCACTTCGGGCGAATCATGCGTTGCAGACACTTCTGTCGTGGCATTTTCGCTAGCAGTAGCTGTAGCGTTAGGCGTAGCATCAGACTTATCGTCCTCAGCCTTGTCAGCTTCGTGCCCAGTCGTAAAATCAGGATGCGTCGCGAATATCTGGTCAACTTGGTCTTGCGCGGTTGATAAAGCAGCCCGACCCTCTTCCCCAGCTACACTAACATCTGAGGCTGGGGCTACTTCAGCCTGAGAAGATACTTCTGACTGCGCTGCCTGCCAAGCTTTCCCTTCATCGACAGGTGGCATTGGGGGTTCGATATCAACGACTGCATCCGTTTTGGTTGAATCTGAGGTAACGCTGTCTGCACTTGATGCCAATTCCTGCTGCGTACTACTATCCGACATCGGCTGGGCGCCGGTCTCTACGCCAACTGTATCATGGGATGAGCTGTCTATTTGCCCATCTGCATCCTTCGATTCGACACTCCCCACAGACTCATCAGTATCTGCGGTGTCCACTTCTGAACTCGAGGCGTCAGGCTGGTTCTGGCTATCAACTTGCTCAGCAGTTGCTGATGCGTCAGCTACGGGAGCCTCTGTTTGCAGTCCATCAATACTAGCGACCGCATGCTGGCTTAAGTCGAGTGGTGCTGTATCATCTTTTGGCACCGCCAATACATCTGAAACACTCCCCTTTAATTCATCTACAGACCCCGATAGCGATGCTCCACTCATTGTACCCGATTCAGAATCATGCTTGCTTCCGTCAAGAACATCCTTTGAGTCGCCACTTGGAGTATCTGCCGAAACTTCATGTAACTGTAAAGTGTCGTCACTCCCACCTGCAGAAACTTGTGAGGCATCTGTGTTCTTGGAAGCGAAATCAATTGGATCGAGGGAAGGCGCGGGTGCGGAGTCTGATGAAGTATCAGCCACACCTACACTTGCAGCGTCCTGAGGCTGGATTACATTTGCATCGTCAGACTGTACTTGCGCCCCATCGTGATGTCCAAAAATCTTCGAGAAAAAGCCTTCTTTCTTATGTGTGTCGTCTGAATGCATGCTACTCCTGGTGGCCTCCGCTATTATCCTTATGGTTATTAGTAAGTATACCAAACGATCACGTCGAGTGGCTAGTCACGCACCTATTACTCTGAAGCTTCACCGTTGCCTGGTGATTGCCAGCAGATGAATTCCGTAATGAGCACATTCTTCGCCATATCTTGGCTCGCTCCCGGATATTGAAAGACTACTCGTGCGGTCATAGATTTTGGAAATATATGCGCAGCACCGACAAGCATCTCTCTAGCCGTTTCACTCCAAACAAAGCAACGACGTACTCTATACATATCACTTTCCTGGTCTCTCGACCACACATCTGGGTATGCCTCAACCATATGATCAAACTGCGGCCGTAGCGCATCAGCAATCCTGTCCTGCTCGTATGCTACCCACCGTTCGGCAGGATACGTTTTCTCATAATCTCCTTCGGACCCCACTTTTTCGAGCTTCACAGTCTCACCCGTAAGCTTGGCTCGCCAGCCATCCTCCACAGATCCATTACTGCGCAGCACGACAACATTGTCTGCGACAAACTGACCAGCCTCATCACCGCGAAACCGATATGGGAGACCACGTCTTTCGATGGCGTCTTGAAAAGCGCCCTCAATCTCTAACTGAGCATCATTTATCTCTGACTGTAAGATACGCATACGCTCCAGCGCAGCGCCGAGCGCACTCTGTTCAGTAGGCTCAACCTGATCACGCTCGCGCGCGCTGATATCAAGCGGTTCGCCTGAAGTCTCTACCCTCACAGGGACTCGATCAATCAGCTCTTGGCGTAATGGCGAGGCGGGGGTTGCATCCACTCGCTCCCCCTCGAGGGGTTCGTCTTTCCACCATCTATCTTCTTGGTCTATCATCACCCTATATACTACTTATGTTTACTCAGAGAGTCAATCAGCGAGCCTGATACATTCTGCCATGCCAGGAACGGACTTGCGTGATTGCCATGTCAAGTTTCTGGTCAAGTGCCTGGGCTCGATCCGGCGAAACGCGCAGCTGGCGACCCTCGCGAAGATTGGATAGCTGGCTAACAGCAAGGATTGCTTTTTGTGCTATCTCAGTCATATTGCGGTCCAGCACCCCGCGGATTGATTTGATAGTTGCCATATCGGCTAGCGTTTCGTATTCGCCGCTATTGCGCGCCAGCCCTTGCAAAAGCATTTCCGCATCTCCCTGCGCACCATGGAGAGTCTGAGCAACAGCTGCCAAGTCTGGGTTTGATTGCAAGAGGCTTACTACCTCAGGCAAAACATCCCGAATAATTGACTCAAGATTTCGCGCCTGTTGCTGCGACTGCGTGGCGAAGGCTATCAGCTCTTGGCGGGCCCGCACAACTTCAGGGCTAAGCCCTTGTGTTTCTTGCGACTCGATCGGCTCAGACGTATCCTCCATAGCTTCCTGTCCAGACGCTGTCACCCGAGTTTCGCGTTGCTGCTCTACACTCGGAGCCGATTCGCCGGCCTGAGCAGGAGCCGCATCTACCCCAGTCGTCCGCGTTTCAGCAGCAATCTTCATGAGGTCGGCCTTGAGAGTCGCACTATTTCCGCGCCCAACATCACCTTCGGCTTCTTGTGGGGTGGGCAATTCGCGTGGGTTCATGCGACTATTGTACTCTGTCGAACAACATCAATACAACGCACCGCATAGACCTATACTAAACCTGGAGGGTGTGTCTTACCTACTTCTTGCCGATCTTTTTGCCAGCCTGAAAGTCACGGATATCAGCAAGCTGATCACGCAATTCGGCTGCCTTCTCAAACTGCAAATTTGCAGCCGCGAGATCCATCTGCTCAGTAAGCTGCTTAACCAGGTGTCGCAATTCATCTTTTGGTATCTTATCGAGCTGCAGTTCGGACACATCAGCCAATTCGGCCTCTCGCTCCTCTGCCATACGCTCGGCAATTGCTTTCTGAATGCCTTGGGGTGTAATACCGTGCGCTTCATTGTAGGCCCGCTGCTTCCCACGACGGCGATTCGTCTCGTCGATCGCCGCCTTCATCGAGCTCGTAATCGTATCGGCATACATAATCACCTTCCCTTCAACATGACGGGCGGCACGACCGATGGTCTGGATGAGCGAGCTCTCACTACGCAAGAAACCTTCCTTATCAGCATCAATTATTGCCACCAGTGACACCTCCGGAAGATCCAGTCCTTCACGCAAGAGATTAATCCCCACGAGCACGTCATACACTCCGAGCCGCAAATCACGCAATATATCCGTTCGTTCAAGCGTATTCACGTCACTATGCAAGTATTGCACCCTGATACCAATATCCTGCAAGTACTCCGTCAGATCCTCGGCCATGCGTTTAGTAAGTGTTGTCACGAGAGCTCGTTGGCCTTTTTGAATTCGTACACGTACTTCGGCGATGAGATCATCAACTTGATGTTCAGCTGGGCACACTTCAATCTCGGGGTCAAGCAGACCAGTTGGTCGAATGATTTGCTCTGCGATATGGTCACCCGACTCCGAAAGTTCATACTCTGATGGTGTGGCCGAGACATACACAACTTGATTGATGTGACGATCAAATTCTTCAAAACGAAGCGGTCGATTATCCAATGCCGAAGGCAAGCGAAACCCGTATTGCACTAATATCTCTTTGCGTGCGCGATCACCATTGTACATCCCCCGCACCTGCGGGACAGTAATATGCGACTCGTCGATGAGCATCAAGAAATCATCTGGGAAATAGTCGAGGAGTGTCGCTGGCTGCTCTCCTGGTTCGCGATTCGTCAGATAGCGTGAGTAGTTCTCGATCCCCTTCACATACCCCGTCTGATCGAGAATCTCGCAATCATATTTAATGCGCTGCTCAAGCCTCTGGGCTTCGAGGTGCATTTCTTGTGATTTAAACCAAGCGATGCGTTCGGTTGCTTCTGCTTGAATGAGATCAATTGCATGCTTTATCTGATCCTTGGGAGCCACGTGGTGTTTTGCCGGGAATATCGTGATTGCATTCGGGCGCTCGAGCACTTCGCCGGTGAGCGGAGCGAGCTTGGCAATCGACTCAACCTCATCACCAAAGAACTGTATGCGATACGCCTCCTCACCATCCGCCGGGAATACATCGACGTATTCACCTCGAACTCGAAATGTGCCACGCACAAAGTTCTGATCATTGCGCGTGTACTGAATGTCCGTCATGAGTCGCAAAAATTTATCACGCCTCTTGATTTCACCAACGCTTACGGATATAGACATATTCTGGAAGTCATCTACCGAGCCGATGCCGTAAATACAGCTCACAGACGCAATAATAATCACATCCTTGCGCGTGAGGAGCGATCTAGTGGCGGCCAAGCGCAACCGATCAATCTCTTCGCTGATCGCCGAATCTTTCTCGATATACGTATCACTGCGAGGGATGTAGGCTTCTGGCTGATAGTAGTCGAAGTAGCTCACGAAATAATGTACCGCATTATCAGGGAAAAATTCCTTAAACTCGCCGTAAAGCTGGGCCGCCAGCGTCTTATTGTGCGAGAGAATGAGCGTCGGCTTATTACGCTTGGCGATCAGATTTGCCATAGTAAAGGTTTTACCTGAGCCGGTCACTCCGAGGAGCGTTTGCTCACGCACGCCCGCCTCTATACCTGAAGCTAGCTTGGCTATTGCATCCGGCTGGTCGCCAGAAGGCTGATATTTTGAGCGCAAATTGAATGCCATTATCAATCAATTATACGCTATTTGTTCGCATACTTAAAACCGCCCCGAAGGGCGGTCTCAAGCTACCTAGCGATATTTCTTACTGTTTTCGTGCAGGGTTTGACCCAAACATACTATTCCATGTCTGAGGACCCACAACGCCATCTTGAGCGAGTCCAGCTTTTTGTTGATACACCTTTACTGCATTGGCGGTATCCTGTCCATATACTCCATCAACTCCACTTGAGCCGATATTGTAGCCTAGATTTTTTAGCTGTTGTTGAATCAAGCTAACACAAGGACCCTGATTGCCTATTCCGAAAGCGTTCAGGCCACCACAAAGGCCTACTGGGGTCGGCGCTACTGGAGGTGCTGACTGCGTTGGTTCAAGCGTTGGAGCTGGCTTAGCTCCAGGAGGTGGGGTGTTATTCACCGGTGCACCAGACCACTCTCGCACGAGCTTATACACTATAGCGCCGCCGTTTGCACTGGTCGAAAACTTAATTTCTTGATTCGTAAGGTTTCCTGCTTGACCATTGACAGTAACTTGATCTACGGGCACACAGCGTACTCTTGCTGTCGAACTTGGACTATCGGTACCACTCCTTGTAGCAGAGGTACCTGCCGTGGTGTTCTTCCATTCCAGTGTCCAATTAGTCTGCCCTGTGCCGATAAACTTGACCTGGAAGCAATATCGAACTGTAATCCCGGCCTGCACCTTATCGGTAAACGTGATGCTGGACTTCCCGGAGCTTACCCAAGCCCGCGTACCATTCTCTTTAACTTGCATACTCCCACCGCTAATCGTTGCTGAGCTTGCGGGCTTATAACAGTTGGTAGCCATGTTCGGTCCCGCACAAAGAACCTCATTAGCGGCAGAACTTAATCGAACTAGGAGATACCCAAGCGCGAGTGCAAATACTACTATAACTATCGCAATTATTTTTTTATCAACTTTTCTCCTAGAGCTAGATAGTACACCTTTGGCAATATTTGCTTTAGGGTTTGTTTTTTTTGTGACTGCTTTTTTCGCAGGCATATGACAATTCCTTGTTTTAATGATGCTTGCGTTTATTATATAAGCGTTTTCTCAGTTTGGTCAAACCGCTTATGCTTAGGGCAATTACTGCTCCCCACACCACCCAGTCACCAGTCAATGAATAGGGCGTAATCTGCGTATTTGTAGCCACCGACCCGTGTATCAACTTATACCCCCGCTGAGTTACACCATCCACAAAGGTCCCATTACTATCGATTATGTAACTAAACCCGCCTCGAGCAGACTGAATAAATGGCCGAGCGTTTGCAACGGCATGCAAGCGCGCCATTTGGCGAGCCTCAATATGATACAGATCTGAAATACCCATCGTATCTAGCGATGCCGAGTTGGTCAAAATCGTAGCCCCGCGCATCGTCATACCGCGATATAACTCCGGCACAAATGCCCCGCTGCATGCCAACCCACCATACGACTCACCATTAAGGGCGTAGGGCATCTCATGCTCCTCGCCGTGCTCCACGCTTTTCTGATCCTGGAAGTGAAGCAGCAATTGCTCTTGGCCTGCATACGCCAGCACCACCTGATATATGTATGGCACGTATTCACCGCCGGGAACAGAAAACCATTTCTTCTGTTCAAACGCTGCGCCACCATCGGCCCGGTGGTATGTGACGAGATTATAGCCTAAGCCTGTCGTCCGCTGTTGCACACTATCGATCACAACGCCATTCGGATCTTTCAAGACACGAGTTACTGCGGCAGTATCCTGCTCGGCCTTGTTTTCCCATAGATGCGAGTACTCTGGTAAAATAATTGCATCTAGGCTTTTTTCTGGAAGGCTACCGAGCATCTCGGCAGTAGAAGTTGAGAAGGCCTCTGGGCTAAATTCATTGGCAAACTGCACCGCCGCTACATTTCGCGACTGACCGATCGGCTTCGCGTAGAGCACCCATCCCGCGAAGGCAACCACAATAGATATACCCAGCACGGCAGCTGGTTCGATCCATCGCTTGAAGCGCACACTGCGAATAATCGCGACGACAAAAAATGCCACCGCGAGACTCAAGAGGTACAATCCACCCCATCGAGCAATATAGACCAGGGGAGTATATACAATCCAATACCCAGCATTCCCAAAAGTCCAGAATGAACCGATCCTCCCGCCAGGACCTAGCGATACAACAGAAAATAAAACCGCTCGAAAGAACTCCGCAGCCACCCAAGCAAATGGTATGAGCCACCATCGCTTATCGTAAATCGATAGCTTCAGCGTACGAACGAGCCATACAAAAAAAACGTACCCGAGCGCAAAACTAGCCACCATAATCATTGCCGCTGTCGCTGCGACAATCTTCGTTGCGACACCGGTCGCGATTTCGGCAGTACGCAGTGTAAACATCCAGGAGATGACGTAGCCAAAGTATGCCGACCCAATCAGAAATGCTATCCAATATGGATGTTTGTGACACCAATTGGCCAAGCCTACTACTAATTTTGTTAGACCCTTGCGAATTTTCACCATTCCCTAGAGTAGCACAACCGTATTACTGAATTAACACTTGTAGCCACCCTGACTACAAGGTATGAATGCCTCCGCCTGACCAAATCCGAGAATATTTACTGTTCGAGAATCGGTATAAGTCCTCTCAACTACTCTATCTACCCCCGAGCCAGGCCCTTGATTATTGGTAATATTAGTGTTGCCCTCTATAGTTCTCAGCATAAAACCATTGGAATTCCAATAATAACCAAGAACTATCGCGACATGACTACGCTCTTCTCCAAATACCACTACATCACCAGCCTTAGCTTGATATCCACCATTCTTCTGTGCCGGGAAAAATTTCCTCTTCGCCTCAAATAAAGACTTCACGCTGACGCCTGGCTTCCACGCAAGTGGCACACGACCATCATTATCTAATCTCATCGGGTATCCAGCTTTTTTATACACCCAACTTACAAAATACGCGCACCAGGCATCTCTTACATTGCCCGTATAATCTAAGACGCTAGCGTCCCATTCTGCATGCCCGATTTGCGAATATGCAATCTTAGTGATTGTACTCCTACCATATGGCGAATCGGCTTGACTCATCCGGGCATATACACCACCAGTAACAACAAGCAACAAAATTACACCGAGTGCAATGAAACGCCGAGCGTTAGTTATCTGAAACCGCCCAGTTTTTATTGAAGTCCCTGTCCTTGATTTAGGGCTTGTTTTACGCCGTTGTTTACCATGTATTGTGGTCACGAATATATCTCAATTAACTGCTATAAGCATAACAATCAAATATGAGAATTACAATGTAGTCTTAAGCAGTAACGGTATCGAGCTTGGCCTTATCGAAGCCAACAATAATAGTGCCCTTGTAGTCCGTCACTGGCACACCCATCTGACCGGACTTATCGATCATTTCTTGAGCCTTTGAAGCATCTGCAAGTACGTCGATGGTCTCATAGTCGATGCCCTTATCCTCAAGATACGCCTTGACGTTCTTACAAAAAACGCAAGTTGGCGTTGTATAAACGATCACTTTATCAGATTTCTTTTCTTCAGTCATAGTTGCCCTCTCAATAATTACTTAACAAGTTTACTAAATATCATGCCGCTATGTCTAGTGTGTTTGAAGTAACATATGACGCTACGGACGCGCAGCCAGCCACATCGCGCACTGGATCGCGGCCTTGCTCCCCTCGCCTGCCGCCACGATAATCTGCTTCTCAAGCACATCGGTCACATCACCGGCAGCAAAGATACCTGGTACCGAGCTCATATTCTGCTTATCTATGACAATCTCACCCAGCTCATTCAGCTTCACTAGCCCCTGCACACAGTCGGTCGAAGGGATCGAACCAATTTCGATAAACACACCATCAACCATGAGCTGCTTCTCAAGCCCAGTCTGATCATCTTTTACTACGACTGAGCGCACTAATGTATCACCTTCGATTTTCGTTAGACTTGCATGATTCATAACACGAATATGCGGGGAAGCCATTACTTTCTCGATCATCACCTCATCACCTGTCAGGTTATCGGTATTATTCACAATCGTAATCCCTTTGGCGAGCTTCTCGATAGACAGTGCTGCGTCCAGTGCAGAGTTACCTCCACCCACGATTACGACGGCTTTATTCTTAAAAAGCGGTCCATCGCACCAAGCGCAATACGTTACTCCTTTATTGAGTAATTCTTCCTCTCCTGGCACCCCAAGCTTCTTCGGTGTCTTTCCGCTGGCGATTATCACCGACCGACTTGTCTCCTGAGTGCCGTCCGCCATAGTTACAACAAAGCCAGTATTTACCTTCGTGACCGAGCGAATGCCCTCTCGCAATAGCCGCAAGGTAATGTCGTCTTTGAATTCCGCCAAATGGTCTTGGAAATGCTTCGTAAGTTCAGCGCCTGAAATCATCGTAAAGCCAAGATAGTTCTCTACATCGCTCGACCACGCCGCTTGTCCACCAAGATCTTTGGTGAGCATTAAGGTCTTGAGTTTCTTACGAGCGAGATAAATTGCAGCAGTCAAGCCCGCCGGACCACCACCAATTACAACCACATCGTACTTGGCTGGCACTGCTTCTCTCGCATGCAGTGACTGACTAACCAGCTGATCGGTCGTCTGTACTTTCGGCAACGATGTATCTATTGTAGTTTCCACAATTCGCCCATTACATAAGCAGTATAGCGCGCTTATGTTCAATCAGCCAACTTAACCTACGGCCTATACTCCTTTGGTTCATAGTCGTGCGGAGCTTGGGCGAGTAGCTTATTCAACTTGGCGCGCGATAATAACCCGGCCTGCGCACCTATCTCCTGCACCACACTCATCGAGTTGATTGGCCCCCATTTCATCGCTTCACGAATATCGCCAGTCGTTATAAGTCCGGCTACAAAGGTACTCGTGTAGGCATCACCAGCGCCAGTTCGCTCATACGGCGGCTTCGGATCTGGGTAATTGCGCATCGCCAAGACTTGATTACCGTCAGAGGCATAGCTCCCATTTGGCCCATCGGTAATTGCTACGATCTTGGGACCGTATTTGTGAATCGCTTCTACTAGTACGCGAATATTTCGTTCGCCCGGCTTCTCAGTCATCATCTGCGCCTCCTCGACATTGACCGCGAAAACTTCAGTATGCGCATAGAGTTGCTTCAGTTTCTCAAACCCTAATCGCATCTGAAATGTACCCGGCTGAAAAGCAAGCTTGACCTCGGGATGCTTGATCAGATATTCAGCTATCTCGGCGTGCATGTGCGCTCCCGATTCAGCAAAGGAGCTTAAGTAGATCCACTTCGGTGTATCCTCTTCTGGAATGCGCGGCCACTTGTAGTCATAGTCTTCGTGCTTAATAAGAATTGTACGATCAGGCTCATACCAGAGCACAAAGTGATAATTACTCGCCTTCCCTCGATTCACCTTCATGTACTGGGTTTGCACATCATTCTTGCGCAGGGCGACTAACATCCCGCGACCAATATCATCATCACCGATGTTCGACATGAGCGAGCTCTTCAGCCCCAGACGCGACAACGAAACCGCCGCATTTGCACTATTGCCCACCCCTTCGATCACCGTCATCGACTCAAACGGAATTTTCGAGCCATACGTCATGCACAAGAGCGGATGCTTGTCCTTTGGATCCTTATCAATTTCGGCCTCTTGTGGAAGCAGCTTAATAAACGGCTCACTCACGACATCGCCCACGCACAATACATCAATCCTGTGGCTCATGATACGGGTTCTCCTTCAAAAATACTTACGTTTATATCCATCATATCAACTTCTAGATTGCGAAGCACCCCAGCTCGCGCACCAAGGTAGCCAATCACACTCGTAGCATTGGCGCTCGCGAAGCTCATCGCTTCTTGCATTGATTTGCCGCGCGCAATGGCAGCAATCAGGCCTGCGCCATAGGCGTCACCTGCGCCAGTTCGGTCGACAACCGCGCTCTTCTTATAAAGCGGCGCATGATACAGATAGCTCCCATCAAGTACCCAGCTCCCACGGGCACCCTCAGTAATGACGATGGTGTGCAAGCCAGCTCGACGCGCCACCTTCATACAACGCTTCACACCCACCACCTGGAAGAGGAGCTCCGCCTCATCTTGATTGAGGATCACCACATCTGCCTGCTTGAGGATCCGCAGTAATCGAGTGCGCTTACTAATTTCTAGATTGCCAGGGCTGACTGCAATGCGTGAGCCCTGCAAAGCAGATTGCTTGACGATATCGGCCAGAATATCGATCGAGCCCGCGAGTGAAGTGACATATACCCACGCACAATCTACCTTAGCCTGCTCGACAAACGCCTTCGTATACTCATAACCCGCACCGCGGTGAGTCAGCATCGAGTCCTCGCCATTCGGACCTTTGAGTACAATCGTAATGCCAGTCTGATGCGTCTTATCTACATACAATCGATTAATGATCCCCTCCGCATCCAGCGCATGTATGATCTGTTGAGCTGCGCCATCAGCACCTACTTTTGCAAGGCAAGCTACCCGGCTCCCTGTCCGCGCAAAAGTTACTGCGGCATTCATCGCGCCACCCCCGACGTCATTGCCGATATCGGGGATATCAATTTTCATAGCAGCTGGGAGCCGTAAAAATGGCTGGCGATCAAGAATGACCGGTGCAAATTCGTTCGAAACCAAGAACACATCATTGACGGCCCCTCCGACAGTCAAAACATCCAGACTACTCGACTTCTCCATACTTACTTCGTGTGGGCTCGTTTATATGCGGTATGTGCAGCGGTAGCGATATCTGCGGCAAGCAAACCATAATGCTCCCACAGTTCAGTAATTGTCCCCGACTGCCCAAACACATCGCGCACGCCGATACGCTGCAATGCAGCTGGTGCATGCTCACCGATGAGCTCTGCGATCACCCCACCGAGACCGCCAGTAATCTGAGCCTCCTCGACCGTCACCACTGCACGCGTTTTTTTGATGCTCTTCACCAGCGTGTCGACATCGAGCGGTTTAATGCTCGGGCTATTAATAAGCTCAACTTCGAGATCATTTTTAGCAAGTAGCTCGCAAGCTTTGATAGCCTCATATGCGAGCGGACCCGCAACAATGATCGTCACATCCTTCCCCTCGCGCCAGACTTGTGCCTTGCCAATCTCAAACGGCGAATCCGTGCTCGTAACTATCGGTGTTTTCTCACGTGCTAGGCGCAAGTAGGCTGGCTGTTTGGTCTTCGCTATCGCGAGTGTCGCCTTGCGTGCTTCGTGCTCATCACACGGCACGATTACTGTCATATTCGGCAGCGATCGCATCAGGGCAATATCCTCAAGCATCTGGTGTGTGGCGCCATCGTGGCCAACCGATAACCCAGCGTGCGAGCCAACTACTTTCACTGGCTGCTCGTTTAAGCACGCCGTTGTACGAATCTGTTCCCAATTTCTCCCCGGCGAAAATGCAGCATACGAGCTAGTAAATGGTATAAAACCTTCGGCCGCCAAGCCTGCCGCAACGGTGACGAGATTTTGTTCAGCAACCCCGACTTCAAAGTACCGGTCTGGATACGCCTTTGCGAAGCTTTCCATTTGTGTCGACTCCGTCAAATCCGCACAGAGCGCAACCACGCGCTCATCAAGCTCACCCGCTTGTTTCAAGCCTTCACCAAACCCCTTGCGGGTCGGCGTTTGCGTAATCGTCTCGCTAAATAATTCCTTCGATAGATGCTCGGCGTACTTACTCATGCTCTCCTCGTATTCTGCCACGCAGAGTGCGCAACTCATGCAGTGCTTCGTCTGCCTGTTTGGCTTTTGGCGGATCACCTGGTACATCTTTCGTACCTGGCGGCATGCCGTGCCAGACAGGGTCTCGCTCCATATAGTCGACCCCCTTACCTGGAATCGTATGAGCGATAATCGCCACCGGGCGCTCAAAAATTGCCTTGGCTTCACCACACGCCGTTACGATTTGTTCGATATTGTGCCCATCGATCTCGATGACGTGCCAGCCAAAAGCTTGCCATTTCATCGACAGCGGCTCAAGCGGCATCACTTGCTCGGTGAAGCCGTCGATCTGAATGTTATTGCGATCTATGATGGCGGTAATATTACCGAGCTTGCGCGCACCAGCAAACATCGCCGCCTCCCAGACATTCCCTTCATCAAGCTCACCGTCCCCCATACAAACATAGATGTGGCTCGAGGTATTATCCTTAAGCTTCAACCCAAGCGCCATGCCTGCAGCTTGCGAGAGACCACTACCAAGCGGTCCGGAGGTATGCTCGAGTCCTGGCAAGCGTGTGCGCTCAGGATGTCCTTGCAGCCGCGAGCCAAACTTTCGGAGTGTCTTGAGCTCTGACTTTGAGAAATAGCCAGCTTCGGCCATGGCAGCGTAACGAACTGGCACGATATGCCCATTCGAGAGTAGTAGTCGATCACGCTCTTCCCAGTATGGCTGCTTTGGGTTATGGTTGAGCACCTCAAAATAAAGCGCCGTAAATACGTCTGCCATCCCAAGCGAACCAGCTGAATGCCCAGACCCTGCTGCTACCAGCATCTGAATGATATCTTGCCGAATTGTATTTGCTTTAAGCTCGAGCTCTTTGACTGAGTGCTTCATCGAAGTACATTATACCGCTTCTGGTTATATGGGGGTAGTCGATATTTCAATTGTTAGTATATAAGGAGGTCAGGTCTTTCAGCCACTATTTTAGCCTTCTCGGCAGACGTCAGACTGCTGAGATTGAGGCCACCACCCACGCTCTGTGGGAGCTGTAAGCCCTCGGCAGACGTCAGACTGTAGAGATTGAGGTTGCCACCCACGCTCTGTGGGAGCTGTAAGCCCTCGGCAGACGTCAGACTGCCGAGATAGAGGCCACCACCCACGCTCTGTGGGAGCTGTAAGCCCTCGGCAGAGGTCAGACTGCCGAGATTGAGGCCACCACCCACACTCTGTGGGAGCTGTAAGTCCTCGGCAGAGGTCAGACTGTCGAGATTGAGGTCACCACCCACACTCTGTGGGAGCTGTAAGCCCTCGGCAGAGGTCAGACTGTGGAGATCGAGGTCACCACCCACACTCTGTGGGAGCTGTAAGCCCTCGGCAGACGTCAGACTGCCGAGATAGAGGCCACCACCCACGCTCTGTGGGAGCTGTAAGCCCTCGGCAGAGGTCAGACTGTCGAGATCGAGGTGACCATGGTGAAATACAATAGGGTTTTCTGGCGTTCCAGACAGTGCCTCTTC
>JADZGC010000020.1 GCA_020854115.1 bacterium
AAGACTAGTTTAGTCTAGTTACGTGCTTCCTTTCGGAGCAGTTCGAGTAACTTTGTGTACATGTTCTCATGTCTCATATTATACCCGAATTCACATTCTTTGAGATGCAGGTTGAAATGGTCTTTTCGTAACCCTCGTAGCTTAGATAGACGAACCTTCGCAATACCCCAGAAGTTCTCAATGCCGTTAATGTGGTTCCTGGGATTATTCTGTGACACAAACTCGTTGTTGCCGTGATTCACGCGGTAATGCCGCTTGTAGCCCCAGTCCACCAGTTCGTCGTAACTACGCCAGCCGTCTGAGCAGATAGCATTATCGGGCTCTGCTTTTATCTGTACAATCTGTTTTAGTGTCTCTTGGCTCACATTAGGTACTATTTGCGTATATACCTTACCGCTACGCTTCAGAAGCCCAAAGACGATAACCTTTCTGCCCGCTCCACGGCCACGGACACCATGCACGCGACGTGGACCAAAGTAGCTTTTGTCAATCCCTACTTCACCAGACATCGGTGAAGTAGTTTCACGGTACTGGGCAATAATAGAGCGGATATACGTCAATAAGCGGCTGACTGTATTGCGATTGAGCCCAGTGAGTGAGGTGATCTGAACGGCTGTCATATTCTCACAAAACAACCGAACAACTTGCCGAGTTTTAGCCTCAGTAATATGTGAATGCTTTAAATACTTGTTTTCCATCTGTTATTTAGTGTAACGGTGAAGGCTAAACTGGTCTTGAACCACTGATAATTGCCTTAAAGATATCTAGCGCCATGTCGGGATGATTGTGCGTAGCCAGGTGAAGAGGATATTGCTTGTCGTGCCGTATGTGAAGGGAAAGATGAGGAGAAAACCGAAGAGCATGACAATTGTACTAGTGAACTGAGATCGGGCACTCATGCGGTCGATGAGGTAGGCGGTGCAGAGTATCGCAAAGCCGAGCGGAATGAAGTAGTGGTAGAGGAACATGACTCGAGAGATGGTCGCAAATGGCAACCAGCTGGCGAGGAAGCCGGCGAGCACGAGACGGCCACCAAACTCCTGAGGCTTCTTGATGGTGCGACGAATCATTTCGACCACTAAGGCCAAGACGCCGATGCTTGATCCCCACCAGATGATTGGGTTGCCGAAAAGCCAGATTTGATTATCGCCCATCACCCAGTAGGCGATCGGGCGTTGCATAATTGGCCAGGTGTACCAGCTGCTTCCATACGGATGGTCGGCAGTGAGTCGTCGGTTTGAGTCATACATCTGATAGTTGAGTTCGATAAACTTCTCAGGGATAGTAATTGCTCGAATATTCGCGTCGCTCTGGTACTGGCTGCCTTCGAGTGTCTTCTGAAAACCAGGAGTCATAAAGGCGTCGCCTTCACCTGTTTTGGTAAGTAATGCGAACTGAATCAAGAAGCTCGAGGCATAGATGAATAAACTCATAGCTAGTAATGCTCCGACGCGCTTCAGCCGGCCGCGTACAGGTGCTTTTGCTAGGAATTCTACAACGAGATATAGCATTAGGAAGACGATACCGGTCCACTTGACGCTCATACTTGCTCCGGCAAGGAGGCCGGTGTAGATGAGCCATTGTCTCGACCGAGTATTGCGCCAGACAAGCCATGCCCAGAGGCTGGCAAACCCGAAGAGAATAAGGAAGCTATCAATCAGGATGAAGCGGCCCTGGGTGATAAGGCTGTTTTCAAGCAATACTGCCAGTCCAATAAGTAGCGCGGTGCGTTGCTTGAGCTTGAGTTGTTTGCCGATCAGGTAGAATATCACTGGCAAGATGGCGCTTGCGAGCCCTGGTAAGAAACGCAAGAAGAGATAGCCATTGTCGGTATAGGTAGTGCCGATGGTCGCAAATGACTGCGTGGGGTTGAATTGGAAAAACCACACGAAGCCCGCAATCAGTAACTTGCCGAGCGGGGGATGGATGTCAAAAAAATAACTGTGCAAATAGTAGGCATTGGCAAATTTGCCGAAATAGACTTCATCAAAAACTGCTTGATTGGGGTAGCCAAAGAGCCAGAAGCGTGAGGCAAATCCTAGAATTAATAATGCAAGTACAGATGCGCGAGTGGGGCGGGATTTTGCCCAGTCAGCAACCGGCTTAATGATGCTCCCACCACGTTTGATCAATGTTTTGATTCGCATAGTTTCCATCCTAGCAAGAAATATCTGCGACCGCGAGTTGGAGTCGGGATGTAAGGAGTATGATGAGCCAAAGACTCGCTTCGTGCGAATCCGTACCTACAAGTATCGAGAAAAAGTGAGTCGTGGATGACGCGTATCTTACAAGCTGACAAGGATCAGGTGATCACCGACATGCTGGAGGTCATCAACGACGCGCGCATCGCGCTGGGTGGTGCTCCGCCGTCTTGGTATCAAGACATCAAAGCAAAACTATTTTCATTCCTTTTAACAGAAATTTGGTGGGGCGAGCGAGCAATCCAATCCGTTTCAATTTTCAAAATGTCTTTGTTGGTCGGGGTGACCGGACTTGAACCAGCGACCTCGTCGTCCCGAACGACGCGCGCTACCAACTGCGCCACACCCCGAGAAGTAGCCGAGCTCTTGTTTAAGACTCGATCGAACTCTTCGGCTTCGACTTCTTGCCAAAATACGCGAGGTAGCAGATCTCAAGAATGCCAAGCGTATTTACGAAAAGCAAGACGATGAACCACACCTTGTCGGCGTTACGCGCTGCCTTCCAGAGGGCGAGCCCTTTCCAGGCAGCCGACCAGATCGCGAAGACAACGAGCAACCAGGCATTTTGCACCAGCCAGGCGCCAACGGTTTGATTGAAGATGATTTGTTCTTGCTGCATACCTTAAGTATACGCCAATCTGGGCACCAGGAATATATACTTCATAGAGATGACAAAAACTGGCCCTTAGCTTAGCATGAGAAGTATGAAGAAGCGAAGCATAGTTCATACCCGTGCCCTTTACAATGATCTTGTTGTAGTGCTGTTCGCTTTTGCGAGCATTGTGTTTCTCGCCTTGGAGTTGAACGGTGACATTTCACCGGCTTCTGCAGTGTGGGTGCGAATCGCAGATACAGGCATCGCGCTTTTCTTCTTAATTGAGTTTATCGTGCGGTTTAAACACGCCAGAAATCGCCGTCGCTTCCTGACATTCCATTGGTGGGAATTATTGGCCGCAATTCCCGTGACGAGCACGGTCACACAGGCTTTGCGTAGTGCGCGATTCGTGCGGGTGATCGAGGTCTTAAGTGTCTTGCGAGCGACTGGCCGGCTTGAAGTCACGGGCGAAGTCTTGGGGAGTAAGACAAAGACGCCATATATATTTGAGGCACTGGCCAGCCTGTTCGCGCTTATATTCATTATTGCGGTACTATTCTTTGAGCTCGAATATGGACGTAACCCAAACGTACATTCATTGTGGGATGCATTTTGGTGGTCGGCCACTACCTTCACGACGACCGGCTATGGGGATATTACGCCCGTGACAGTGGGCGGGCGGATATTTGCTATGCTCACGATGTTTATGGGGCTCATAACGGCTGCGGTTTTTACCGGAGCCGTCGTGAAGTACGTATCAACTCGCAAGAAGCAGAAGAAATAAAATGACCAGTATAGTCGCTGATCATTTTATCATGGTCGGGGTGAGAGGACTCGAACCTCCGGCCTCCTGCTCCCAAAGCAGGCGCGCTAGCCAACTGCGCCACACCCCGTCGTAAACCGCTTAATCCTACCTGAAAACCGTGCATTTATCAAGGTATAAAGCAAAAGGCTCACCCACAGTTAGTGGATGAGCCCTGAAATTATTCGCAGCCGTCAGTGGATTGCTCTGACTCGGGTAGCTTCTTGAAGCCGAGGATGTTGGGGAAATTACTCGTTGGTCCGAAACGCCACCCCTTGTACTTGACGTTGTATCGGACGCCGACCTTCAGCTTGCCGTAAGCATCTGCGGTGTCGAACCTCATATTGAGTAGCGCATCCTTCATGACAAAAGTACCGGTATCGGTGTAGATGCGGTACTCACCACCACCTTCCACAGCAACGCGTTCTTTGTCGCAGATGGTGGCCTCTCGCCAGTGTGTGGTGTTCATGTTGACCAGTGCGCTCACGATCAAAACGACTACCACGATCACGGCGATGACGCCGATGAAGGATGTGCCGATCCCCATTATGCAGCCACGGTTGTCGCGCGACTCGTCGTTGAGGCGGAACTGAGGAAGCCTGGTGTACGGGTCGGGGTTCGGGGGTGATGTCACGTGCTCTCCTAGGTGCGAAATGGACGGCGATATAATAACACTCAAATAATATTATGTCAATATATGAGTGCGAACTGAGTGTGCTATAATTCTGTCAATTTGGGCGCAAGTAAGAAAACAAGAAGGAGGGATTATGGTAGATCAAACGACAACACGACACATCTTGCGAGGACAGGATTTTACCCCAGAGCTGCTGGGGCTTTTGTTTGATAGGGCAGACGAGCATCTCAAGGTACTTGGGGATCGTGATGCAATCAGTGTGCTGCAGGAGCGCGGAAAGGGTGCACATATATTTACGCTCTTCTACGAGCCCTCGACGCGCACGCGCCTGAGTTTCGAGACAGCCGCTCATAACCTCGGACTTGGGGTGATCGGTACAGAAAACGCTCGCGAATTCTCCTCGGCTTCAAAAGGAGAAACGATCGAAGATACTATCCGAGTGCTCAATCAATATAGACCAGCTGCGATTGTGATGCGCCATCACGAAGAGGGTGCCGCCGAGCGAGCAGCTGCGGTGAGTGAGGCACCAGTCATCAATGGTGGCGATGGGCGAGGGCAGCATCCGACGCAAGCCTTGCTCGATCTTTTCACGATCAAGACGGAGCTTGGGCGCACGGATAATTTACATGTAATAATCGGTGGTGACTTAGCCAACGGTCGTACGGGTCGCTCGCTGGTCTATCTGCTCTCGAAGTTTCCAAAAGTTCATTTCACCTTCGTCGCGCCAGAAAGTCTCGAGATGGCGAACGATATCAAGGACCACCTCAAGGAGCACGGCCTGACCTATGATGAGACGCGCGAGCTCGATGGTGTGCTGGCTGACGCAGACGTAGTGTATTGGACACGAGTGCAGAAGGAGCGTTTGGCCGAGGGGGTTGATTATCAAGCAGTGTCACAGCAGTACGAGCTAGGACGAGAGCATCTGGCGAAGATGAAGTCAGACGGTATCATCATGCACCCGCTGCCGCGCGTGAATGAAATTAAGGCCGAGGTGGATAGCGACAAGCGTGCGGCCTACTTCCGTCAGGCGGGGTACGGCTTACCGATCCGCATGGCGCTGTATGAGTGGGCTTTAAAGCTAATATAACTACGAGTCACTGCCCATGTGGGGCTTGATGGTCGCGTAGATGGCGCGCGCATGGCCGAGGCCGAGATCGAATTCTTGCTTGAGCCAGTCGGTGATTTGTGTCGCCTTTACCCCGGGCTTGAGCAAGCCAGCAGCCTTTGCGAGCTTGAGGAAATTTTCAGGTGTCTTGCCGGTTTTTGCTTGGATATTGTCGATATATGCCTGGAAGGTCATACTAGCTCTCCTGGACGAGCTTGTAATGATACGCGTTACGGATCATTTCCTTTAGTACCGTTACGTCAATATCTGCGAGTGACTTTATATAAATACAGCCTTTACCGATTTCAACTGGCCCGAGCTTGCTGAGCAAGTCTTCGTTGGTTTGGATCTGGTCATAAAACTTGAGCCCATACAGCACGATCTTTGGCTTACGCATAGCAAAGCCGACTTTGAGCGCGTCTCCTTCGCGCCCACTTGGATATTTGTAATGATATGAACCAAAGCCGACCATACTTGGCCCCCATAGTACTGGTTTCTCGCCAGTAGCTTCGCTCATGATCTTGATGAGCTGTTCGGCGTCCGCACGACGCTCTGGCTTGTCGATCTTGTCGAGATACTCAGATATCTTCTGATCGGTGGGTTGAGTTTTATTCTGAGAAGTGGTCATAGGTTGATTATACTAAAAACCACCATAAAGGGGTGGTTTTTTGATGGAGGGCCATCTGGGGTTATCGCTTCGCGATATAATCGTCGTCGCTCGAAAAATCACGAAGTGCTCTTCTGATTTATTCTCGCTCCTAGCTTATCGAACCCAGCCTGCGTCGAGCATCGCATCTCCATATTAAAACCCCCGCTTGCGCGAGGGCTTTAATATGGAGGGCCATCTGGGGCTCGAACCCAGGACACTCTGCTTAAGAGGCAGATGCTCTAACCAACTGAGCTAATGGCCCGTGTGTAATCTATGCAATCATGTGGTAGTTGCGCTTAGGACCATAAACATCTGCCTGAAGTGGCAGAGATTAAACGCGCACAGAGTGCGACAACCAACTGAGCTAATGGCCCGGATGTTGGGATGGCCGTCATCGCTACGGATCGTTTAAGGAGCGGCTGACAACCTAACTCCTCCCAGAACCACAAAATCATACCTTATTTTATGACCATATTCAAGTAGTCGCCTCGAGAAAATCCCAAAACTGTGGCCAGGATTTGTGCACGCATCCACGATGTGCAAAATCTAATGTTTGTCCGCGGACTTTGACAAGCATGGTGATTGCCCATACGACCCGGTGGTCGCGCGACGTGATTATCTCATTATGTTCGGCTCGCTTAAGTTGCTCTTCCATCTCGACAATGCGGTTCGTTTCATGCCCGACCAGTGCCGGCCAACGGCTCTTGCCCGCTTCGGGGCTTATGAGCCTAAACGTGCGGGCGAAGCAATAGTCATCAGCTTGTCGAGGGTGAAAATCAAAGCCTTTCCCAGCAAGATCGCACACGAATGCCTCTGCTTGCGCTTGTATAGTTGCGTCGCGCTTTGGTATCCAGCCGGTTGCTTGATGCTGTTTCTAGTGATCGATGGCGAGGTAGGTGAGTGCAAGCTTAAACGGCGGATGCGTGACGCGGGCAGGATCACTATTGAGTGCGGCAGCCGAGGTCCACTGTGAGGTGTGGCTGTCGAGAGTAGCGGGATTTCTTGTGGCTGATGCGCGATTCCCGGATTGCCCGTGATGGGGCGATCGCGCAGCGTCCCGTGTGTGACGAAGTCTTTGTGTAGTCCTTTTCGCCGGGCGGTGAATTGTAGAAAGCGGTATAGTGTGCCAGACTCACCCACATCGACTGGCTGGTCAGTGTGCCAAGTTTGCAGGGCTCGCTCCAGGGCGAGCAGGTCATCACTGAGGTGGTCGCGTTCGGCGTGGAGAAAATCGATAATTTGCGTACGGCCATGGATGATGTCGAGCAAGCCCAAACGAATAATTAATGATTTGTCCCAAGGGGTGTATTGATTGTTATAGGACGCCATACATTGGTCATATATGAAAACCCCACCGGATGGTGGGGTGTAGTGTGGCTCAATGATCTCAGCTTGCTCGTAGAGATAAGCCCAATTCATCAAGCTTGGCGACTACTTCGTCAACAGACCTCTGTCCGAAGTTGGTGATAGCCAGCAGATCGGCAGCGGATTTGAGCAGTAGCTCACCGAGAGTATGGACCTGTGCTCGCTTGAGGCAGTTGTACGGACGCTCAGAAAAGCCGAGACTCTCAATCTTTCTATCTAGCAGCGCGCTTGGTACTTCAGGATCTGTCTGGATGGAGATATCGGCAAGAGAAAGACTTACATTTGCTGCTTTGAGCAAACGCAATAGCTCTGCAAGATTTGCGAACACGACTTCTGGTGGCCCTTCGAGGCTGAGCGGTACGCGGACACTGATTCTGGGCATGGCTCCTCCTGGAGAGAATAGGTGCGAATTAATGTATATTAGCATAAATAATAAAAAAGTCAATAAAAATGGCGCGCCCTGAGGGATTCGAACCCCCGACCTTCTGTTCCGAAGACAGACGCTCTATCCAGCTGAGCTAAGGGCGCGTGGTGATATGTTGTATATCAGATTGATTCTACAGGTTTAGCACAAAAAAACCAAGCGCGCTGCTGACACATCACTTGGTGTTTAGTGCCACTCTTCGTTACTCGTGCTTGCTGCTAATGCTTATTATACACCCTAGTCAAACTATACTTTACAATATACTTGATTTATTTCATAGCAAATGTACAATAGGGGCATACCTCATGCTGTCTATTCGAGAAAGGGGGTGAAACATGCCGCGACGAGTCGGTAATATAAGTGGTAAGAAGCGCAAGAACAGTCACAAGCAGCGCGCTCATGGCAGTGGTGCCAAGAGCCACCAGTACAAGGCGAAGAAGAGCTCTCGTCCGCCTCGCGCCCGACCGGCTTCCTGATCCTCGGCTGGAGGCACTCGCATGATCAATCAATTCGCACCTCGGTGCACCTAACGTCTCGACTGCTTCTGTGGTCGAGACGTTTTTCTATGTGGCGAGATTTTGCCAGATACGACAAAACCCTCCATAATACAATTATGACTAAGATCAAGAAAAAGAATCGCGTGACCCCTCGTCGGCCGAGTGGTTTTCCGGAATACAGTCCAGCAGAGCAACTGGAGTTTAATCGTCTGTTGGGCGTGATTCGTGCTAGCTATGAATCGGCCGGCTTCACGCCAATCGAGACACCGGCTCTTGAGCTGTCGGAGGTCTTGCTGGCGAAAGGTGGCGGCGACACGGAGAAGGAAGTGTTTCGCTTCGGCAAAGGGAGTAAGGACTACGTGATGCACTATGATCTGACTGTGCCCCTCGCTCGCTATGTAGCAGAGCACCAAAACAATCTCGTCTTTCCCTTTCGCCGCTCGCAGATTCAGAAAGTGTGGCGAGCTGAGCGAGCTCAAAAGGGTCGCGCCCGCGAATTTTATCAGTGTGATGCAGACGTGGTGGGCGAGACGGACGTCGCTGTCGACGGTGAGTTGATTGCGTTGGCAGCGCAGACGATTCGGTTACTCGACATCGGAAAGTTTGTTATTAAGGTCAATAACCGTAAGCTTTTGACGGGTATGTACGAAGCACTTGGCCTGCAAGATAAGAATGTAGAGATCCTGCGCCTGATCGATAAGCTCGAGAAGATCGGCAGTGAAGAGGTCGTCAATGGCTTGATGAAGCTTGGTCTGACGCCAGAATCTGCGGAGCAGTTACTTGAGCTCATGCACCTTAGCGGCCCAGTCGATCAAGTATTGACGGTTCTGCATGAGAAGCAGATTACCAATGCGACTTTTGTGCGCGGGATTGAGGAGCTGGAGCGGGCGCTTGATGCGGCGCGCGCGGCTGGCGCTAAGGATGCAGAGCTTGAGATCGACTGCTCGAAGGCGCGCGGCCTAGACTATTACACTGCCACCGTTTTTGAGACGGTGCTGACCGACATGCCTGAGCTCGGAAGCGTGTGTTCGGGCGGCAGATTTGACGATTTGGCTTCATATTATACCGACCGCTCGCTGCCAGGCGTCGGTATCTCGATTGGTTTGACACGACTCTTTGACGGATTACTGTTTGCGAAAAAAGTAGATATTTCTCGTCAGACAACCAGTCAAGTAATTGTCTATGCGCTCGACGAGGCAGCCTGGGAATCAGCCGGAGATATCGCGCAAGAGTTGCGTCAGCATGGCTGCGTGGCAGAGCTAGTGCTTACAGAGTCTAAACCTGCCAAAGTATTTAGTCGAGCCGATAAACTTGGGGTGGCGGTCGTGTGTATACTCGGCGAAAAAGAGCTTGCTGCACATACGGTCGCAGTCAAAAATCTACGTACGGGTGAACAGTCGGAGATTGCTCGCACCGAGTTGGTGCAATTTGTGCGTCACTTAGTTTAAACTGTAAGAATGTTTTGACAGTTTGAGCCGGCAGGTGCTACAATGGTCCTTTATGCAGCACACTCATGTACGACAAGCGGCTCACAAGCCAATCATAAGTCTGGCAGAAAAAGCTGCGATCGAGGCTCGCATTCGCATACTCTATAGCGAGGATGCCGTGGCCACGGAGGAGCTCGCTGATGCCACACACAATGGAGCGGAAACGTATCATGATAACGCCGCCTTCGATGCGGCCAAGGATAAGAAAAACCTTGCCCAAGCAGGGTTAGGCAAACTGCTGACGCTCTTACGCCAAGCAGAGGTTGTCGAGTCGAATGTACCGACGAAAGCGGCGATCGGCACGAAGGTTCGCTATAGAGATGAAGATAGTGGGCAGGAGTATGAGATCAAGCTTGCTGGCGATGGGGCGTGGCTGATGGATGGCGAATGGGCAAGCGCCTATGCGCCGATCGGCAAACTCTTGCTTGGCGCGAAGCCGGGTGAATCACGCAGTGGACAGATTGGTGATCGAACGGTTTCTCTAACGGTACTCGATATAGATAGCTTGTAAAAAATACTACATAGTGTTATAGTAATACTTCGTACCTACTCCCCAGGGAAGGACCCTAGATGGATAATCCGTACAAATGTACTCGTAGCGGCTGTGATCGTGGTTTCGCCACAGACGAAGAGCGTAAGCGGCATGCCACAGAGCCCCATCAACCTTGTCCACATGGCTGTAATCGGAGCTTCACGACCCATGGACTTGCGAGCCACGTCAAGTCGTGCGAGCTGAACCCGGAGCGCACACGCGGACGCATCCCCTGTATTCATCAAGGTTGCACAGCCCGCTTCGCCGACCAAGCTGCATTCTCTGCGCATGCCGCAGAGTCGCACGCAGCCTGTGTCTGTGGCTCAGAATTCACAACGACTTCGCTGCGCAAGCACCAAGTGCGATGTGGGGTCTACCTCGCGGCACAAGCCGAGGCACGTGAGAGTGTGGGTTGTCACGGTTGCCACGAAGCGATCTGTGAGGGCGAACACTTTCTCGTGCTGCAGATCAATTTCCGAACTCGTATGGCATCATCATTTCGCATGGTTCGAGATGTCGCACCTACCACGATCGAGGATATTACCCTCCACGGCCCGTATTGCTTCATGCAGTGGGCTCTCAACAATGAGTTGATCACCAATGTCTTTGGTCAGTCATGGGGGGATGGTGACTCGTTAGTACCTGCTACAGGTGACCAATGGCGAAGATCGTTGGGTATTGCTGCCAGAGCTTCTCAATGAGATTGGTGCGAGGGCTAATGGTCGCGGTTTTGGAAAGATGGTGCGGGAGTTTGACGGCACTGTCAGGCCGGCCACAGCCGAAGAGAGCACCCGGATTAGCGCTATGCACCATACCAACCGACTGACCATAATCAACAATTGAGCTTCAATATCGAAGCCTGCCCCGAGCACAGTACGTGCTTGGGGCTTTATTCTTATCTCAACCAGGAGTAGGCTAGAGATTATGAAACACGAGACATACGAGATTCCACTTAAGAACGGCGGCCGCTTGGTCGTTATCCACGTGCCTGGCTCGCCGATCTTTCATCTCGAGACGCACGTCAATAGTGGGCATCGGTTTGCGAAGAAGTCTCAATACGAACTCCCACACTTGCTCGAGCACCTCGCACTTGAAGGCTCCAAGCGCTTCCCAGATCCACGCACCATTCGTTTTGAGCTAGAAAAGTATGGTATCTATCACAATGCCTTCACCTCGCTGGACCGCAATTGGTATGAATTCTACGGCGCGAAGGAATATATGACGCACATCGTTGATCTGGCGTACGAATGGTTACTCGAGCCAACTTTTACAGAGGAGGCAATCGCTCAGCAGAAGCAGGTCGTGGAGAACGAGTTGACGCAGCGCGATGCAAATGTCGAGCAGCGACTCGGCTACGCGATGTACCAAGCAACGAAGAATGGCTTAGTGCCGAGCTGGAAGCAGCGCATTAAGTCGATGAGCACAATCTCGCGACAAGACATTCTCGACTATCACGCAACATATTACCGCCCCTCAAACCTGACGCACATGATCACAGGCGATCTGCCGAAGTCGCAGGTGACCGTTATCCAGCAGCAGATCGAAGACAAGCTTGCGGGTATGCCGAGTGGCAAACGCCAGACTATGACGCCGGTTATTCCAACGTCGCCGAAGGCCATGACGATTGCGGTTGATCATCCAGAGAAGAGCGCTGTGCAGTTTGATCTGAGCTTTGTGTTGCCAGGATTTGACGCTGAGTTTGATAAGCAACACTTCACGTCGTTGAGGATCTTCCAGACGATTCAGGCCGCAGGATTATATGCGCGACTTTTCGAAAAAACGCGCGCCGCTGGGTTGACTTATACCATCGGTATGGAAATCGGTGCGAATCAAGAATTTAGCTTCTTGGATATCTACGACAAAGTGAAGCCTGAGAATATGCAGCCACTCCTTGAGCTCGTGTTTGCTGAAATGCGTGCCGTTGCTGCTGGTGGGTTTACCGATGAGGAGCTCGAGCGAGCGATTGGCTTCCGGGTTGGTAAGATGGCACTGCGTTTTCAGACGGCGCTTAATTTTACTTCTTGGTATGAAGACGCTTATATCTACGGCATGCCGCTGTATTCGCCGGATGATGTGCTGCGCGAGCTCCAGGCTGTCACGCGCGATTCTGTTGTCGAAGCAGTTCGGCGATTCTTTACGGCAGGGGAGTTACAGCGTCGACTTGGCGTCGCAAGTGCTGCGAAGCTCGACCCGGCCGTTGAGCAATTAGTGCGGGACTTCAAGATCTAAAGCTTAATACCTCCTGGCTTCTACCAGATAAGCGCCAGATATAGTACAATAGAAGACCATGATTAAGCTGCAAAATCTACATTTTGAATACGGCCACACGCCCATTCTTGACGCGATTACTTTCAATATCGGTCCTGGCGACCGCATAGGTTTGATTGGACCAAATGGTGCAGGTAAGTCGACGCTTCTGAAGATCGTCGCCGGCGAGCTGCAGCCTGCTGATGGAACGATTGATCGTACTAGCGACATCGTCGGATTCATGCCACAGGAGCTAACCCAGTGGCGTGAGCTGACGGTGCAGCAATGCGTTGAGGAGCTGACGGGAGTGGCTGGAGCGTATAGAGCGCTCGACGAGGCAAGCCAGAGTCTCGGTGAAGATGATAATGCGTATAATCAGGCTCTCGAGCGGCTCGAATCTCTTGGAGCGTATTCACTGGATGAGCGCCTGCCTCGTGCCTTGCGTGAAGTAGGGCTGCCAGCAAACATACTTGATCGCACTGTCGGTGATCTCTCCGGCGGTCAGCAGACTAAGCTAGCTCTGGCGAGCATCTTAGTTGCGCAATATGATGTGTTTTTACTCGATGAGCCAACCAACAATCTCGATATCGCGGGCATTGAAGCACTGCAGAAGTTTATCAAAGAATCCAAGGCTGGTTTCTTGATCATCTCGCACGATCGAAGTTTCTTGCGCGCAATCATGAATAAGATCGTGGTGCTGAAGGACGCGGCCGGTGGTATGGATTACTTTGGTGGTGGCTTTGCAGCTTGGCGCGAGCAGACTGCTCGTGAACGTGATGCACAAGCTCGTGCGCACCGCGTGGCAGAGCTGGAGCGTGAGAAGCTTGAGTCAGCCCTCGAGCGCCGCGCGGCTGCCAGTGTGACGAGTGATCGTAATGATGCTGGCAAACGAGATAATGACAAAATGGCGACTGACCGCAAGAGCCAGAATGCCGGTAAGACCTTGGCGCGTGCTGCGAAGGCACTCGAGACGCGCCTAGAACGACTTGATGAAGTCGAGCGCCCTGATGAAGAAGTCGATCTGACCGTACTCTTCCCAACGACACAAAACCGACCCGGCGGCGATATGGCTTCATTGGCTGGCGCTATAGTCGATTATGGTGAAAAGCAATTAGGACCATATGATCTTGTGGTGCGCGGAGATGATCGAATCGCTATCGTTGGGCCAAATGGCGAAGGTAAGTCGACGCTCGTAAAGCTTCTCGCGGGGTTGATCGATCCGGTTAAGGGCGAGCGCAACGTGGCTGAAGCAACCAAGATTGGCTACATCGCTCAGCAGCCAGAATTTGAGAAACCAGAAGAATCGCTGGTAGATAATGTGGCGCGCATGGCCGGTGTAGACGAGACGAAAGCTGCTACTGAGCTGGCGCGCTTCGGTATTGCGCGAGAAGGACAGCTCGTGGCCGCACAACAGGTGAGTCCTGGTCAGCGAGGGAAGGCATTTCTGGCGGTGCATGCGCTGCGAGCCACGAATCTACTCATCCTTGATGAACCGACGAATCACCTCGACGTGCACGCCAGTGAAGCGCTCGGTAAAGCCTTGGCAACCTATCCTGGCACGCTGATCGTCGTCAGCCACGACCGTGATTTTCTCAATGAAGTCCAGATCAAACGCTACGTCGTCGTGCAAGAAGGCAAGGTCCTTGGCGAGAAAGAGTCGCTAGCCTACGCGCGTACACACGGGCTTATGAAGGATGCGAATGGGGACGTTGCGAAGTAGTATAGATTAATTCATTTAATAAGAAGTGGCCCAGGATTATATATCCTGGGCCACATGTTTTTACGGCGTGAGTCGGTTCGGTCCGCGATAGACGAACGTCACTTCGCGAACTGACTTCAAGCCTAGAAGAATCATCAAGATTCGTGTGAGACCGATTCCGCAGCCTCCGTGGGGAGGGCAGCCGTATCGGAACGAATCCAGATAGTTTCTCAAGGGCTCTTCATCGAGCCCCTTTTCAAGTGCCTGGGCTCGCAGCTGTTCGAGTCGATGCTCACGCTGCGCACCCGTAGTGATCTCGAGGCCCTTCCAGAGAAGGTCAAAACTTCGGGTCATCCCGGGGGCATCCGCTTCCCGCATGTGATAGAACGGTCGTGCAGATGACGGCCACTCCGTCACAAAGACGAACTCATGTCCGAACTCAGACATGACATGGCGACTAAGAGCTCGTTCGCTCTCAGGGTCGAGATCGTCAGACTTGAACGGGATATGCCCACTTGCTTTGGCGATCTCTTGTGCCTCGGCGAGAGTGATGCGCGGGAACGGAACAGTCGGAACGATCAGCTCGACACCGAATTCGGTGTGAATCTCGTCTTTGAGTTCTTCCGCGACACGCTGAATGACCCATTGGAGCCAGAGCTCTTCCATGGCCATGACGTCTTCGGGCGAGTCGATCCAAGCCATTTCCATATCTACTGAGGTAAACTCGGTGTCATGGCGGCTTGTGAAGGAAGGGTTCGCCCTGAAGACTGGACCAATCTCAAATACTCGGTCGATACCTGCAGCCATGGCAAGTTGCTTGTAGAACTGAGGTGACTGAGCCAGTGAAGCACTCTTTCCGAAGTACGGCAGTGTGAACAATTCACTGCCAGACTCACTCGCCGTGCCCATGAGCTTGGGTGAATGAATCTCGATGAATCCCTGGTTGTGCCAGAATTCACGCATCGCACGTTCTACGGCAGTCTGCACCCTCATGATGAGCTGCCATCGTGGAGTGCGTAGCGACAAGGCCCGCCAGTCAAGCTGCAGCTCTTCAGAAGATCGATCGTCGATTGGCAGTGGCGATTCGGCCAAACCATGAACGATCAGCTCGGAGAGGAGAATTTCCACGCCACCCAGCCTTGCGGAAGGGTTGGCGGCGATACGCCCCCGAGCTTCTACTGCTGAGCCAGCAGTCAGCTGAGAAATTACTTCTGCGACCTCCGGTCGAGCCTCTCGGTCGTTGACGAGCTGCACACGTCCGGTTGAGTCGCGAAGAATGACGAATTGCATTCGCTTCTGGTCGCGGATGACCTCGACGAAGCCCGTAACTGTGACGGCTTCGCCGTCACGATCTTGTGTTACCTCTTGAATCGAGCGTTTCTCGATCATGCTTTTCCTTTCAGGGATAGAAGCGTCGACCGGCGACGCGAGGAAATGGGATCGTGTCTCTTACATGTGGAATTGAGAGGAACCAGCGGATTGACCGCTCAAGCCCCATCCCGAATGCGATGTGTGGCGAACACCCAGCGTCATGTACCTCACGAACGAACTCGTAGCGTGGGTCATCATGCTTGTTTTTTTCGGTCATTCGCTCATGCAACATTGCGGGGTCGAAGATTTTCTCTGCGATGCCGAGAAGCTCCCCATACCCATCGCTGGCGATCAGATCCGCAACCATCGTGAGGCGGTTGTCATCTGGGTCAATCACGTAGGGGAATGGCTCTACAACTCTTGGGATGCCAACGATCCAGAACGGACCGTCAAAGAGTCTTGCGAGAGCCTCTTCTTCATTGGTGCCAAGCCCTTGTCCGAACTCGATATCGAAGCCATTATCGGCCAGGTAGTTGATTGCGTCTTCATAGCTGATTCGTGCGAATGGAATATTCATGCCATCTTCGCGCGGCGTAACGCCGAGTGTGGTCATGAATTCGGCACCTTCCTCATTGAGGTGGCGGTTCATGAAGGCAATGAAATCCTCGACGAGTGCCATGATGTCTTCACGATTACCCCAGGCGAGCTCGGCCTTGATGTGCCAATACTCTGAGAGGTGCCGCTTGCTACGTGACTCTTCGCCCCGGAAGCTTGGTGCCATGTTGAAGACACGTTCGAATGCCTGTGAGGCAGCCTCGAGGTAGAATCCAGCACATTGTGAGAGAAACGCGGGTTCACCATGCACCTCAAGATCGATCGCGGTGCGGTCGTCGTAGAGTGGTGCAGGGACAAGAATCGGAGCATCAAACTCGAGAAAGCCATTCTGTGCAAACCACCGGCGCGCGACGTCCATCACAAGTGATCGGAATCGCATGAGCGCCATGACCTTCGGGTTTCGCATGTAGATATGACGTTTGCTCATCAGGAGGTGAGTAAACTGCGGATCGAAGATGTCAAAGTCGGCTCGCGGTGCAGGGGTTGGCAGTGAAGCGGCCTCATTGATGAGCTCGAGGTCTTCGACCTTGAGCTCAATATCTTGAGTGCGCTGATTGATTGTCAGTGTTCCCACTGCTTTCACACAAGACTCGACAGAGAGTTTTGAAGCGATATTGTACAGATTGCGATCAGCGTCACCCGCTAGGACTACAATTTGCATGAAGCCTGTTGAATCGGCGATATCGATGAATACAACGTCCCTATGGACGCGCTTATTTGCAACCCAGCCAAATAGCTCGACTGAATCGCTGACGCCTGCGGCGCCAGATGCCTTGAGATCATTGATGAACTGTGTTTTCACACTAGCCCCCTTGTAAAGGTACGAGTGAATAAACTATAACACTTAATTGAAAAAATTACAATAATGTTACAAAATAAATTGCCAGTGCGTTATGCACTGGCAATGATCTTAAATAAACTTATACAGCTCTCTGGCATTTTCGTAAAACACCTTATTCTTAATGCTCTCTTGGTCGGTAGGAGAGGCATACGTTGCAGCAATACCTTCTCTCAATGCTCCGATGGCTTGCCAATGCATGTGAGTGGCCTCATCTGCCAAATAGCCAAAATCTCGCTCTTCATCAGGGTCTACCCAGTGGTATCCGCGAGCAGCAAGTCGCTGACCCTTTACGGGGTGAGTGTACGCGACGGCGCGTACTAGATTTAGTGGCTCATCGGAGCCGTACATGATTCTTGCTGATCCGAATGCCTGTAAGGCCATCGAAACCACTTCGGATGATGGGATCATCGCCGTATCCATATGTACGTGTTCATATTGTGCTGCTGCCCTATATGCCTCGAGGAGTCCAGGCACTGGGAGGTGTGGCAGGCCCAGATGGGCAAGCACAATGCGTTGCTCGGGGAAATCTCTGACAAGCTGTGCGAGCTGCTCGAAGCAAACCGTGATCATTTTTGGCAGATGGAGAATGATTGGAATTCCGAGTTCCTGCGTGACCTCGAGTACTTCTGGTGGGAAGTATTCGTAGATTCGCGTTGCGGGCGGGATCCAATACATGTAATACATCTTGAGCGCTGCAAACCGCATTGAATTGAGTTGCGCAATCGTGTAGGCGGCGTCGTCCGGAATGCCATAGAGTGCAACTCGATCCCCTGGCGGAGACTGGCTGATTAGATAGGCATTTGCCGCACGGTGATCAATACCTTTTGATGCATGGGCAAAGCGAAGTGACATGACCCTTTTCCCTGGGAAGAATCGTGCTTTCATTTGCGCTGAATGCTGCAAGTCATGCCAAGGGAAAGTCGACATCATGTGCTGCAGAATAGCTGCCGGGAGGTTTTCTAGGTGCTCTTCTGCGTTGCAATGTGCATGTGCATCGATAATCGTGTCTGGCAGCCAGGCCATTAGATCTAACGCAAGCTTGACTTCTTCGTCTGAAAATGCTAATGCTTGATCGAAATATTGCTCTACTGGAATGTCCATGAGAGTCCTTTTTCAGGTGTGGGTACAATATCGTCTAGTACGATACTTGATATAATAAAATCATAATACTAAAAAATACGCAATTAATTTGTGAGTTGCTGATGTATCTTTGCTAGAGTGTCATCGCTCACCCCGTGATAATCATGTGATGAGATATAGCCAACATATTGCGTGAAGTAAGTATCGAGGTGTGAGCGTATAGGTTTCCAAGACGACATCTTTGTACCGTGCATTGGGTAGAGTTTAGCGTGAGCATGATTGACGCCAAAGCCATCAAAGATAAGCCCGACCCTTCCTACGTCATTAAGTTTTTCTTTGAGTATCTCGGAAACGGCTTTGATCGCGACCATGAAAGAGCCAATCTCATCGGTAGTGAGTGACAATACGTCGCTTGAGAGGTGCTCTTTTGGGATTACGATAGTGGTGCCTGCAGTGTTCGGATAAATAGATAGGAAGGCCTGATAGTTTTCATCCTCCCAGATCGTATAAGAGTGAGCTTGATTTTGGGCTATTTGACAAAATGGGCACTGCTCTAGATTAATTGACATCCACGGCACTCCTCTTAGTAGTTAATATTAAGTATACACTGCACAAATTCATATAATATGACCTAGATGAACGATGCATAGTCAACAGGTTGCTACTCCTTGGCGGAACAGCTATAATACGGTAATCATTTTAAGTAGATAGAAATTTTCATGAAAAAACATCTTACCATTATTGAGCTTAAGGAAATTCAAGGCAAAAAGGCCACAATCAGTGGCTGGGTGCAAACTGTACGCAACCAGGGTAGCATTGCATTCTTACTTATCCGTAACTCTGCTGGGGTGTTTCAGGGAGTTGTACTGAAGAAATCGAATGCTTTTGAGCCAGTGAAGACGCTGACGGATGAATCGGTTGTAACAATTATTGGTGACGTGCAGTTGTCAGAGCAAGCTCCTGATGGAGTAGAGATTCTCGTCGACTCCATAGAAATTCTCTCGGCTGCTGATCCAAACCTTCCTATCCCGATTGACGAGAAGGCGACAAATGAAGCTGATCAGCAAAAACGCCTTGACTGGCGCTGGATTGATTTGCGACGCCCGGCACACAAACTTATCTTCGAAGTCTGGACCACGATGGAGCAGGCAGGCCGCACGTATTGGACTGAGAATGATTATCTCGAGATCCATTCACCGAAGATGATGAGTATTCCGAGCGAAGGAGCTGCAGAGCTATTTGAGGTAAAATATTTTGATCGCACAGCTTATCTCGCACAGTCGCCTCAGATGTACAAACAGATGGCCATGGCATCAGGATTTGAACGCGTGTTCGAAGTTGGCCCAGTATTTCGTGCAAACCCTTCATTTACGAGCCGTCACGACACCGAATTTACTGGCTACGACATGGAGCTTTCGTTTATCGAATCCCACCAAGACGTTATGGCCGAGGAAGAGAAGTGGCTGCGAGCGATGATCCAAGCTGTAAAGGATAAGCATGGTGAGGCAATCGAGGCGCATTTTGGTCGTAAAGTCGTTGTGCCTGAACTGCCTTTTCCGCAGGTTACCATGAAGGAAGCTAAAGAGCTCTTGGCGCCATTCAAGCTCGAAACTGAGCGCGAGGACGACTTGAGTCCGGAAGAGGAACGTAAGCTTTCTGAAATTATTATGAAAAAACACGGTCATGAATTTGTGTTTGTTACCGAATACCCAGTTACTGCTCGTCCCTTCTATCATATGCGCAAGGAGGACGATCAGACGCTTACGAAGAGCTTTGACTTACTCTGGAATGGCATTGAGATCACAACAGGTGCACAGCGTGAACACCGCTATGATCAGCTCGTTGCTCAGGCGAAAGCAAAAGGGCTGACACTTGAGCCACTAAAGTTTTATCTAGATTTCTTTAAGTATGGCTGCCCTCCACATGGTGGTCTTGGCCTTAGCCCTAGTCGACTACTCTTGAAGATGCTCAATTTGACAAATGTGCGCGAAGTGACGTATGTCTATCGTGGACCACGTCGACTGACTCCATAATTGTAAAAAGTTATTATACAGCCTGAAAGCAGGATCAAGCTCGCATATCGACATAGCTAACAGTGTTGAGGATGTCGCGAGATATCAGGATGAGCTCGAAGAGAATAACCCCGGGATCACCGATCGAGCAAAGCATGCCTATATTCGCTTCATGCAGGTGGCTGGTGTAAACTAGCTCGGGTTAATTCTCTGAGCTAGTTGATTTTTACTTACAGCCAAGCGACGAGATGGCGGGCTGCAACTACCATTGCGCAGACTGGATCTTACGTTGAGCTCTATTTTGCGACTATTGGGGCGATGATCGTCTTGTCTTGCCAGTATTCGCAGTCGGCTGGAGGGTCAACTTCAACAGTTTCGTATGTAATATCGTGGAATCCAGCTGCCTTTAAGCGCAAGAGATGTTTCTGACTAAAGCCTGTTGCCTCGTCAGAGTAGTAGGTCAAGACGCCACCCTTCTTAAGTAGGCGATACGCTTCCTCGAAAAACCAGAAGTGGTTGCCATGAATTTCCTCTTCGCTCAGTGGGTAGGTATCAAAGAGAATGCCATCAAAACTCCCATCTTTAAGTAGTGGCGTAATATCCTCCCAGAATCCGGAAAGAATATGCATTTTACGGTTTGCAATCTGCTCACGATACATATCCATGCCGTTTTTGATCACGTCGGGGTGACATTCGATAATAATATGTTCTTTGAGGTTTTTTGCCTCCTGAATATAGCCTGCAGAAATACCCATGCCAAAACCAAGTTCGAGAACACGGCCGCCACGCATGGTAGCGATGTGGGCAAGTCTGCGCATGTAACCGTCCTCCCAGTCCTCCATGACTGGATGACCTGATATTTTTAGAGTGTGTTCATCAAAAACGGCTGGGGCTCTATTCCAGTCGCTGCGGTCCTCAAGGAACCCAATGCTTTTTCGGCTTTCTACAGTATCCATAATGAATATATTATAACACGTAAGATTTATTATGTCAAAGCTTATATCTTGCTTCTGACACTATACTATATTTCTCATGCCTATACCTATAGTATGATTATGAAGAAATCATGAAGCCGACGCCATATTTTACATTTGAATCAGCGAAAATTGCACATAATTACAAGGCATTTACCTCTGCGCTTCCAGGGGTGAGCGTTAGATATGCCTTGAAATCAAGCCCGTTAATCGATATTGCAGCAACGTTGAGTGATTTGGGCAGTGGCTTCGAGATCGCATCTAAGGCTGAGCTTGCCAAACTACTTAGTATAGATGTTGACGTAAGTAAAATAATATTCAGTAATCCGGTCAAAAAAGCAGAAGATATCAGATATGCGTATAGAAAGGGAATAAGTATTTTTGCGTGCGATTCGCTTGAGGAGGTTCAGAAGCTTGCAGAAAATGCTCCAGGCTGCTCTGTTCTCATAAGAGTAAAAGTATATGAACGTGGCAGTGTATTCTCTTTGAAGGATAAATTTGGTATCGAAGAGGGGGCAGTACCTCGTCTTGTACGTGAGATTACGGCTGCTAATCTGAAGTTTGAAGGGCTGAGTTTTCATGTTGGCTCGCAGTCCCTGAAGCTCAATACCTGGAAGTATGCTCTCGAGAAAATATTGCGAATTCAAAGTGCATTACGCGATAGGCAGATAGAAATTAATACGTTGAATTTGGGGGGCGGATTTCCGTGGCTCTATCGGGGGACGAAAGCTCCGAGCATCATAGAGATCGCAGAAGTTATCAAGCCCTATCTTGATAAGTTGAAAGTCAACCACATCCTTGCAGAGCCTGGTCGTTATTTGGTTGCGAGCTCCGCGACTCTAACCACATCAATCATACATATCACGAAACGAGATGGTAAGACCTGGCTATATCTGGATGCTGGTACGTATAATGCGCTTTTTGAGGCAATGAGCTTTCAGGGTGAAACGAACTACAAAGTATCTGCGATAGGAGGGCATGAGAAGAAATCCCGAATTTATACTTTAGCTGGTCCTACCTGTGACAGCATTGATACGATAACCAAAAATGCACATTTACCAGCTGACTTAGAGGTGGGGGATAGATTGGTTTTTAGCGATGTAGGCGCTTATTCTTATGGGCTGTCGAGTGGATTTAATGGATTTGCAACCCCAAAAATATACTTTGAGTAGGAAATAACTTGAAAAAAATATAATTATATGCTTTAATATTGAAAGATCGTGACCGTACCTAAGCAAGAGGAGGAATCTTGATCCACGATATCTACTCAAGCCTCCTCGAGGAGGCTCAGTACCATGCGGTTAATCCGCTCATCTTCATCGTGCTGTACCTTGTGACATGGCCGATGGTTTGGCACTCGTGGTACGTTCTTGTACGCGCTCATGCCAAAGGTGATTCGAAGGGGTTTCGTCGCGGAGTTTGGTATAACCGAATTGCTACGTTCACTCCCTATTTGTACGTGCTATTTTTTGGGATAAATTTTCCGATTTGGCTCGTACCGTCAAGTATCGCTGTCATGCTGATCCTAGCTGCAATGTTCCGGTTTCGACTCGGAAGCGGCCTACTGGAGAAGATGACCGAAAAGGTTGGCAGTGTTCGAAAGATGTTCACCCGATTGCGTACACTATGTGCGCGTCGTCACATAGACTCCGAGTGAGTCGGAAAAGAGTACGATGACAGATATCCAGACTCGTCTCGTTGAGGGGGAAGAGCGTGAGGCGGCGCTGATCGTCGAGCGCGCGGTTTTTCTCGACGAAGGTTTTCCGTATGACTACGAAAAGTACAACGCGCAATGCCGAGTATTTGGTGCTTTCGATGGCCAAAAGTGCGTCGGCGCTGTTCGCATGGTACAGCAAGCACCACTAATCCCACCGGTCCTTGAGGACTGTGAGATTTGGGACTTGACCTCTTGGCAGGATATGGGTGGACGCTTCGAGGAGCTGGCAACCCAAGCAGTGCTCAGAGAATATCGGAAGCTGATGGTCGGCCTTGACCTTGTCAGGGCGGCTTATGCCGATGCTAGGAATCGTGGCGTGCAGGTAATGGCACTCATCTTGGAGCCCGAACGCGCGCAGTTTCTGAACGATACCGTTCACTTCGCTTGTCGACAGATCGGCGAGATCGGCTACAAGGGATGGGAGTGTGCGCCATACGCACATGTTCTCGATGAGGTTGAGCGCAAGCTCGCTTCTGCAGACCCGGAGCTGTATGCATGGTTTACCGAGTGTGTGGATCCCTCTCTCCTGGCAGCACCAAGAGAGAGCTAGACCATCGCTCGAAGATGGGTGTATGTCTTAACCGACTTACACCCATTTTTTTTCGCTCAGCCGAACTTTTAGGTATGATAGTACTAATGCAGAAGCTCCAGCTCTATTATTATGTTCCGACAATTATTCTAACTTTTGTTTTGGGCTTAATTGTTTTTGTTAACAACCCAAAAAAACTTACTAATCGGGTATTTTTGCTTTTTAGCTTAGCTATGTTGGGCTGGCTGAGTGCTCAGTTTGTTGCGGATATTATCGGGATAGCTGAAGAGTCATTAATATTTATACGAATTGCCGTGGCAATATCGATTTTTCTAGGGTTCTCGTTTGTGGCCTTGATAGATGCGCTGGCTAATGAAGGGCTACCAAACAAACGATTATGGATATCTTCGATGATTATCTTCGTCACACTTATGCCTATTTCCTTTATCCCTTCAACGGTTGAGTCGGTGCAAATTAGAGACTGGGGTGTTGAGGCGACTTATGGCGATACGTACTTCGTATTGCTAATCTATTCGGCGTCGGTCTTTGTATATACCCTTTTTCTTGCATTTTTCCGAAGAGCGCGACGGTCTAGTCGATCAAGGACACAGCTCCGCTTCGTCTATCTGGGGATTGCTAGTGCGCTGATCGTGAATCTCTTTGGCAACTTTATCTTATTGCCGTTTGGCTTGTCGCAGCAACTTGGTGTTGCAATGAGCATCACATCGGTCTTGCTAATCGTTGGATCGACTGGTTTTGCAATTCTCAAGCATCGTCTTTTCGACATTCGTGCAGTAGTTGCGAGATCGATAGCTTATCTGTTTTCAGTCCTATTATTCGCCTTCGTGTATGGCTTCCTGGCATACGGTGTCGCACAGAACATTCTCTTGCGTAACATCCTTACGACCGAGCGTTCGCAACAAATCTTCAACATCATCCTCGCTGTCATTCTCGCCTTCACCTTCCCGACAATCCGTCGTTTCTTCGAAAAGATCACCGACCGTATCTTCTACCGCGATCGCTATGATCCGCAACACCTAATGTCGAGCATTGGGCGCATTCTGGCAACCGAGATCGCACTTGAGCCGCTGACGACGAAAGTCATCCGTGTCCTTGAGGATGAGATGCGACTCGCAGATGCGAATATCGTGGTGCTTGGTAAAAAGGGTGAGGATGGTGAGAAGGATTCTGAGACCGAGAAGGCGATCTACTATCAGACGCATGGGGCGAAAAAGCACCAGGATTACCAGATTCAGGATCTGCAGACCATTCGCTTGCCAGTCGTCATTACCGATGAGCTGGCTTCGTCTGATGAGCGCCAGATACTCGAGCAGCACCATATTCGCGCAGCCTTCGTGCTCAAGACACGTGAATCACAGGTCGGGTACTTGCTACTTGGTGACAAGCGGAGCGGTGACATCTATAGCGATCAGGACATCCAGACACTGCGCATCATCGCCGATGAGCTGGCGGTCGCGATCCAGAATGCGCGTGCCTATACTGAGATCCAGCGCTTCAACGTCACCTTGCGTGAGAAGATCGACCAAGCCACGCACGAGCTCAAGCATGCAAATCACGAGCTTAAGGCACTCGATAAGGCGAAGGACGAGTTCATCTCGATGGCTTCCCACCAGCTTCGCACACCGCTCACGGCTGTGCGTGGGTATACCTCCATGGTGATGGATGGTGACTTCGGCAAGATCTCGGGTGAACAAAAGGACACCCTCAAGCAGGCCTTTGATGCTGCGACCCGCATGACGCGCCTGGTCGATGACCTCCTCAATGTCTCGCGCATCCAGTCCGGTAAATTCCGCCTCGAGCGCGCAGAAGTTGATCTTAATAAAGTATTGCCTGAGGAAGTATCGCTACTCGACACGACTGCGAAGACGAAGCAGGTGGCGATCACCTACAATCCGCCGAAGACACCAGTACCTACGCTTTTGATCGACGAAGGCAAGACACGACAATGTCTGATGAATCTGATGGACAACTCGATCTACTATTCGTCGACTGTCGAAGGTGGCGGAAAAGTACAGGTATACCTCGAGAGCGATGCTACACACGTGATCTTCCGGGTGGTCGACAATGGTATCGGCGTGCCGAAAGCGCAGCAGCCGAAGCTCTTCAAGAAATTCTACCGCGCGCCAAATGCGCAGAAGACGCGCCCAGATGGTACGGGTCTCGGGCTCTTCCTGGTAGGTAAGGTGGTGCGCGATCAGGGCGGTGAGATAATCTTCGAGAGTGAAGAAGGCAAGGGCTCGACCTTTGGTTTCAGGCTACCGATTAAAGCTGCTGGCGAGGGTGTGGACGCGAGCGGGAAAGTGGTTGGCGCTGCGTCCGTTGAGAAAGATGCCTCGCCAAAAGCAATTTCCACAACCGATAAAGTAGCCGATGAAAAAGTGACTGCTACGAAAACTCCTACCTCCAAGCAGAAGGCGTAGTTTCAGCGTATAATATACATATGGCTGACACAGATACGCCAAATCCAGGCACGGCAGGCGCCGACCAGCATCCTGAAGTGATTGTCGTCGAAGATGATCCGTTTATTTCGCGCATGTATGAAGTGAAGCTGGCAAAAGCCGGCTACAACATCCAAATGGGCACTTCAGGCAAGGATGTCATTACATTGCTCAATACACTCCACCCTAAGCTTGCTCTCGTCGATATCAATATGCCCGAAATGACCGGTATCGAGGCAGTCAAGCAACTCAAAGACTCAGGGTATGATTTCTCAAAGACACAAGTGATTTTTCTGACTAACTCTAATAATCCGAATGACATCGAGGCCGCCAAAGCTCTCGGTGGTGATTATCTGATCAAGGCAGATCAGACACCACGCGGCGTACTGGAGCTTATCAAAAAGAAACTTGGTCAGTCGTAACTCTCAATAAGCATAAACAGCTTGCTCCACAGGTGACTTCTTCAGTACACTAGAAGCATGAGCTTGATGGAAATCCAGATATTCTTACTCGTCTTTTTTGTCATGTATTTAGTGTCGGCGCTAGTTCTCTACGTCCTACATCTCATCATGCGTCGCGAGATGAAAAACTACCGAGTCTCGACGATTATCTTTTCGTTGCTCGTCGCGCTGGCTGTTACGCTTGTCAATATTGGGCGTTAAAAAACTAACCACAAAGGAGAAATACATTTGGCAATGAAATCACTCAAGTCATTGAATGTGCAGGGGAAACGAGTCCTCTGTAGAGTGGATTTCAATGTGCCGCTGAAGGATGGAAAGGTGACCGATACGCTGCGCATTGAAGCGGCCTTGCCGACGGTTAAACACTTACTTAAAGAGGGCGCCACCGTCATCCTGATGAGCCACCTGGGGCGGCCAGATGGTGAGCCAAATCCACAGTACTCACTCGAACCTGTTGCGATTGAGTTGTCTCGACTGCTCAATAAGGGTGTCGTATTTATTCACGATTGTGTCGGGGTAGATGTGCAAGATCGCGTCGCAAAGCTCGAGCCAGGTGCGCTGGCACTCTTAGAGAATCTCCGCTATCACGCAGAGGAGGAGACGAACGATGCCGACTTCGCTCGACAGCTTGCGAGCCTCGGTGATGTATACGTCAATGATGCCTTCGCGGTCGCGCATCGTGCGCACGCCTCGGTAGCGGCGATTACCGAGCTCCTACCATCCGCTGCTGGATTCTTGCTCGAGAGCGAGGTCGATACGCTTGGCGGTTTGCTTAAGCGACCGAAGCAGCCATTTGTAGCAGTGATTGGCGGGGCGAAGATCTCGGATAAGATCTCGTTCCTCAATAATCTCGTCAAAAAAACAGACACCATCGTTATTGGTGGTGCAATGGCGAATACCTTCTTGGCTGCGCTTGGACATGATATGCGCAAATCGATCCAGGAAAAGTCGGCTTACAAAGAAGCGCTGAAATTTCTCGCTGAAGCTCGACACCACGAAGTCGAGGTGATTCTGCCAGTTGATGTTGTGGTTGCCGACAGCCCGGATGACGGAGCGAAGAGTCGTGTCGTGACGGTCGGGCAACTTGCTGGTGGGGACATGGCGCTCGATCTCGGGCTCGCGACTTCGACGCTCATTGCTGAGGCACTGCATAGTGCGGAGACGATCTTCTGGAATGGCACACTGGGGCTGACTGAGGAGAAGGCCTTCGCGAAGGCTAGCCATGATCTCGCTAAACGAATGACGAAGTCAAAAGCGCTGACGGTTATTGGCGGCGGAGACACGGCAGGGTATATTGATAGTATTGGTATGCGTAATGACTTTGGCTTTATCTCGACTGGGGGCGGGGCAGCGCTCGAGCTCTTAGCTGGCAAAAAGCTTCCGGCAGTAAAAGCACTCGAAGATTAAATAAGGAATTATACTATGGCTAAGAAAACAGCAAAAAAATACGTCTATACTCCAAAGATCAACGGTATTCTGATTGGGCTCATCGCATCGGTGATCTTGAACCTCATACTTGCAGCACCGTATGTAGCCTTTTTAACCACTAGCTTGTTTGATACCGCTATAGGAGAAGTGTTTTTTGAGCGCGTTCTCGATGGCTCATCGATTGAAAAAGATGGGCGCAGTTGGAATTGTGTAAAAGGCGAATACACACAGTATTTGGCAATCAAAAATCAGCACTATTGTTATGGCATCATGATTCTCGATGAAAACAACCAAGAAGTCAAAAACACAGTTACACAAGAGTAGAGCCTAGTTTTTTAGAGCCCTCATGAATAGCCGGGGATTTGTTAGTAGCGAAACTTTGGTGGCTTTGGCGCGCTACCGGCTGCCGGTGGGGGTGTGAAGGCGGGTTTAGCTGGAGCTGCAGACGGATTAAACGGTACTGTATGTTGCGTCATGCCAACAGCGCCAAGCGGAGTATCAGGTATGGAGTTTGCCAGGGCATTACTCGTCTCGTAGCGATGGAGTAAGTGGGCTGCTTGCTCGGCCTCGGAGTGATGCGGGATGACTTGCGGTGTCGCGCTAGGCATCGGGGCCGGGCTAGGTGGTATGGGTGCTGAAGGGATTTTGCCGGTCAAGGGACCTGGTGCGGGTATAACCGGCGGTTTACCAGCTGGACTTCCGCTGCCTGGTGTTATCGAGGCTGGT
>JADZGC010000021.1 GCA_020854115.1 bacterium
AGCCGCAAATAAAAAATGTAGGAAATTTTTGGGTTTTGCCCCGCGCGAGCTTGCCGAGCGCGGGCGAGGCGCAGTCAGCATTAGTTTTGTTCAAAATGGGTTCGAGCAGAGTTATATAATTCCACCAAAATTTGACTTTCAGGCATTTTGCCAATGGATTCAGCCGCGCGAAGCGCGGAAAGGTGGGGAAAAACAGGGTCGCCGCGCAGGGCGCGGCTCCCCAAGCGGAGGTTCGAAATCCCTTGCGATTTTAAGTATTTGCTTTGCCTTATGAATATGGAACAACATAAATTTTTCCTATACGCCCGCAAGTCCACTGATGTGGAGGATAAGCAGGTTTTGAGTATTGAAGCGCAGATCACGGAATTGCGCGCTTTTGCCAAGCAAAATAACCTTGCCATTATAGAGGAATTGACCGAGAAGCAGTCCGCCAAAATCCCCGGCCGTCCGATATTTGGTGAAATGATACAGCGTATTGAAAATGGCGAGGCGGACGGGATTTTGGCTTGGCACCCCGACAGATTGGCGCGCAATTCCGTGGACGGTGGCAAGGTTATTTATCTCATAGATTGCGAGCGTATCGCGGCGTTGAAATTTCCGCAGTTTTGGTTTGAGCCAACGCCGCAAGGAAAATTTATGTTGAACATTGCTTTTGGGCAAAGCAAATACTATGTGGATTCTCTTTCCGAAAACACGAAGCGTGGTTTACGCCAAAAAGTCCGACGCGGAGAATATCCGAGCATTGCGCCCATTGGCTATATCAACGATGTGCGAACAAAAAGTATTGTGGTGGATAGAAAGAAAGCAAAAATTATCCGCGAGATGTTTGAATTTTATGCCACTGGCAATGCTCGGCTGGAAGATGTGTCTGACTTTTTGGCGAAACGCGGGATACTATCCCGCGGCGGAAAGAGAATCCATAAGACGAGGGCGACTTTTATCCTTTCAAATCCGTTTTACACCGGATTATTCAAATATGGTGGTGAACTCCACGAGGGCAAGCACGAGCCAATCATTACAAAGAACCTTTTTGATACGGCGAAAGAGGTTTTGAAACAACGCGGTAAACCGCAACGCAAACCGAAAAATGAACCGCAAGCGTTTTGCGGTCTGATTTCTTGCGTCGAATGCGGAATGATGATAACTGGCGAATACAAGGTTAAGCGTCAGAAAAACGGCAATACGCACAATTACACTTACTATCACTGCACCAAGAAAAACAAAGCGGTGAAGTGTTCGCAACCTTGTATTCGCCAAGAGGAACTGGATAACCAGTTATCATCACTCATTCAAAAAGTTTCTTTGCCTGCGGACTGGGCGGAAAAATTGCTTAAAATGGCAGAGCGGGATAAAGAGCAATCCGCTCAGTCCGCTTTTGCTTTTGTTCAGGAAGCCCAAGACAAAATCCGCGCCATAAATATCAAACTCCAGCGTCTATTAGACGGCTATTTGGAACAGGATATTGAGCGTGAAGTATATCGCGAACAAAAAGCCGTTTTGTTGTCTGAAAAGAAGACGCTGGAGGAAAAAATGGCACGGATTGAACAAAAGCAAAATGATTGGCTCGAACCGCTCCAGAATTGGATAAAAGTCGCTTCAAACCTCGTCAAAATCGCAAGGGATAACGACCTTTTTGAGAAAAAGGTCGTTGCCAAAGAAATCTTTGGCTCGAACCTCCGCTTGGGGAGCCGCGCCCTGCGCGGCGACCCTGTTTTTCCCCACCTTTCCGCGCTTCGCGCGGCTGAATCCATTGGCAAAATGCCTGAAAGTCAAATTTTGGTGCCCGGGGTGGGACTCGAACCCACAAGCCTTGCGGCGCGTGATTTTAAGTCACGTATGTATACCAATTCCATCACCCGGGCGTACTCTATTTTTACCACGATGTGTAGGCTGCAAGCTATGACAATTCGGGCACAATATTCGTAGATTTTCTAAGCGGTTATCACGTGGGTCCCCATTGATATGATCAAGCTCTAATGGGATCCGGCCATCAACGTTGATCTGAGCCCACCCACATAGCTCGCATGCTTCTTGCTTATAACCTTCTTTTATGAGGCGCAAACGTAGCTTATGTGATTGATGGTTTGAGTGCTGGACTAGAATTTGATCGATGGGGATGCGTCGATAGATCGATAAATCCATCTTGCCATGATTCCAAGACTGTCCCGTAAAATGATCCAGGCTTATGTTGTATCGCTGTGCAACGCGACGGAGCTGAGCGTAGTTCCCGCCTGAGGGATTAATGCCTAGTTAATCAGTGCTTGTCGGATACTCTTTGATGACCGTATAGCCTCAGAAATTGCAGTAATTTCTGATGTCGTACGAGGTATATGTCAATTGTACAGCTATTACATCGTGTGTACTAATTCTTTAATGAACTCATATATGATACACTATTGCAGAAGATATAAGGAGGGATATGATGAAGGTAGCTACTGAACAGACGTTCGTAGACTTGACTAGTGATTATCAGCTGCGACAGGATGCGCTAGAAATGTTAACCGATGATAGTGGCGTTATACGCGGGAGCTCCGATGATGTAGAGCGTATGATGTTCCAGTTGTTTTTTCAGCAGCAGGTTGAAGCTGAGTGCCAAACTGCAGATTGTAATGACTAATTCAAAAAGAGGACAATATGGTAGATCGAGAACCACAAGGCGGTGAGGCCGAAACTAAATCTACAGATCCACGTGAACATAAGGGATTGATTGCAAAGCTGAGAGATATGCTGACCAATCCAGACAACACAGATGAGCAGCGAGCTATCACGGCTGAGCATCGTGCAGTGCAGGCCCAAGAGACCGCAGATCGTCAGGATTTGAGGGTGCGAGCTCTGGATGCGTTGGCAAGTGAGAGCGGAGTTGCCCCGACCGATCAGTCTGTCATTGAAGCAAAGATGCAGGAGATAGCTGCGGCGGACGCTGCGACAGAAGAAAAAGACCAGTCAGCGTAGCTAGAAGTGAATAAAAGTAGTAGAGCCCCGGACGAATCCGGGGCTCTTGATCTGGTGACTGTTGCTTACTGATCAGCTGACCGTGACGGTCAGCGAGTAGGGCGCGTTCGGGTTGGCGAAGTACGCCAGCCCGGCATCCGGCAGCGTCAACCAGCCGTAGCCGGTCTTGTCGCTCGAAGTTGCCTTGACCAGGAACATCGGCGTGCCGATGTTCCACGGTACACCCGACGTGACGTTGAGCGGGTTGGACGGAAGCGCCCAGGAGCCGTTCGTGGCGGTCACGCCCGTCAACGACGCGCTGGTCGAGACGGTGTAGCTGAACCACGGGACAGGGTAGAGCGAGACGCTCGCACCCGACACGGTGGAGCCGGCCAGATTCTTGACAACTACGCTGTAGGAGGTCGGCAAAGACTGCCAGACCACGTGGTCGTCGTTGTAGACCTGTTGGGCGCTGGCGTTGGCGACAGCCGTGTTGTAGCTGTCGAACAATGTCGCGCCGTACGGGTAGGTCATGAAGCCCGGCGCGGGGGTGTAGGTACCTCCCCCGATCGGGTTCGTGTTGACACCGAGACCGTATGAGTCGATCATGCCACGGGCGTGACCCAACTCGTGTGCCAGGCTGTCGGCGCCGTACTGGCCGAAGACACCACCCATGGACGGAGTCCAACGGATGACGATCGACCAATTGGCTGGCCACCATCCACCGTCGTCGACGACTTCGTTCTCGCTGTAGAGCAGGAGGTAGTCGGACGAGCCGCGGCCGGCGTTGCGCTCGAGCGAGGCGGGTTGGGTGAACGTGTAGAACTCGTTCACCTTCCAGACGATCGGCTTGGTGAAGCCCACTGCGTAGTGGGTGTTCACTTCCGAGATCTGTTGGTCGACCTTGGCGCGGATGGCTGCGAGGCCACCGTACTTCGTGACCAGATAGTCCGGGACACCGACGCGGAGCTTGAACTCCCACGTGGTGGGGGCTGGCGTCGAAGTGGTCGTGGTGGTCGAGCTGGTCGAGGTGGTCGGGTTGGGATCGACGGGGGCCTGCGGAGTGCAGGCCATTGCTGATACTGCGAAGATGCTGAGCATCATCGCGATGAATAGATGATTCTTTTTGAGGTGCATGGCTCTCCTTGCCGTGAATACGCCTGACGGGTGTCAGATGTCCTTCAGGTATGAAGGGCGGCTGCTAAAGTATTAACTGCTGTCCTAATCTGCTGTACAGATAAGAACCAGATTATCCCCTAGAAGCCGCCCCAGATAAGGAAAGAACCAATTACAAGTATTAATTATAGCACAAATAAGTAAGATAGTCAATTTATATGGTGGAGCTAGGGAGACTCAAACTCCCGACCTCTGCAATGCGAATGCAGCGCTCTATCAGCTGAGCTATAGCCCCAGATACAAATATTCTACTACAGAAAAACGCCCGCCTGTAGGCGGACGCTTATCATGGTGCCCTTTATTTTGCCAAGCTAGGACTCATTTCTGAAACCAAACGTACTAAACAAAGCGGAGATTTCTGATGGGATATTCTAAACTTTGAGCGAAACCATTTTGAAGGAAACTAGCCCGCCTCCGCTTCGCCCGAGCGTCCCGCAAGGCAATGCTTCCGTCCGGCTCAAAAAATCCGCCTTGCGAGCGGAAAAATTGAAGATTTCTCTGATTTGGTGGGTGATGAGGGACTTGAACCCCCGACCCTCTCGGTGTAAACGAGATGCTCTAGCCAGCTGAGCTAATCACCCAATGTTTAACAAATAACTCGAGTAGTATATCCGAATAACTCGCTATATACAAGTAAATATTACTATTACCGAACTGCAGACCTTCCAGGTCATTAGATCAGCGTATATTCTAAGTCAAGCTAATAGTTATTGAAATCTAGTCCAGGCCCAAAAAACCTCGGTGGGTTTTAAGTAATAATTATTTGGTGCGGGTACCGGGACTCAAACCCGGGGCCTCTTCCTTGGCAAGGAAGCGCTCTATCAGCTGAGCTACACCCGCGAAATTATGGTGGCGTCTGTTGGAATCGAACCAACGACACGAGGCTCTTCAGGCCACTGCTCTACCAACTGAGCTAAGACGCCATGTCGCGATGATTGTGTAAGAGCTGCACTATCGTATCTGATTTAGCCCTAAATTTCAAGCTGCTACTAAAACCCGAAACTCCAGAGAGTACCCATATCGCCGTACATGATTATCCCGAGAATTATAAAAGTTTGCACCACAATCCAGGCAGTTTGATACAAGGTAATGAGACGCTCCTTGTGCGTGATACCGTAAATAAGCCATAGAGTTGCCAGCATTTGATATCCGCGCCAGATGTTAGGGATAAATCAGATGCACACTTTGCGGCGAATATTTGAAATACCTGTGGCAGACTTAGCGCCGGACCGAGAAGGGCCATGACCGAAAGCGCCTTGCGCCTTATCGATCCATGGTTTTTCGCCGGTTTTGGTTTGAGCTTGTGCGTCATTATTACTCATGCCATAGCAGGGAGGGCACTGTCGGCAAGCGTTGAAATCAGGTATAATTGCCCGCGTTACCATCATCACGGCACCTTGGCGGAGTGGTTACGCAGCGGTCTGCAAAACCGCGTACACCGGTTCAATTCCGGTAGGTGCCTCCATTTTTTTGATTTTCAATGCTATAATATATTTTAAGTTAAAGAAGGGCTCATATGATTCTGTATATCATTCTCGGTGTCGTAGTATTAATCGCTATTTGGCTGTGGTCGACGTATAACGGTCTCGTCACGGCACATACTCGTGCGGATGAGGCGCTCTCGGACATCACTGTTCAAATGAAGCGTCGACTTGATCTGATCCCAAATATCGTTGAGTCAGTCAAGGGTTACGCGAAGCAAGAAAAGTCGGTTCTGACAGAAGTCACCAAGGCGCGTACAGCGGCTATGGGCGTTCCAGAGGGCGATCTCTCCAAGCAGGCAGAGGCCGACAATATGCTTTCTGGTGCCTTGAAGAGCCTCTTTGCGGTCTCGGAAAACTACCCTGACTTGAAGAGTAATCAAAATTTCCTCCAGCTCCAGCAAGAGCTTGTCGATACCGAGGACAAGATCCAGGCATCGCGTCGCTTTTATAATGGCAACGTGCGTGACTTCAATATCAAGCTCAAGGTATTCCCAACCAACATGATCGCTGCTCAGCTTGGCTTCAAGCCATATGACTTCTTTGAGGTTGCGGAGAGCGAGAAGGCTGCAGTCGAGAAGCCAGTTGATGTAAACTTCGACGACGAAAAAAAGAAGTAATCAGATTTTGGTACGTAAGAAGGGCCCGGAATAATCCGGGCCCTTCTGGTATGTGTCGATCGATTACGACACCATGGCACATTCTTGCTCGAGTCACAGTCGTCGCTCGGCCACGATCGTATCAAGAGCATCAGAGAGGTTCTGCACGGCCTCGCAGTGCTTCGCCGGTGCGATCGAGGAATTCGCTAATGTAAAAAAGTCAATATTTTGTGGTATGAAAAAATGCCCCCACAGAGTGTGAGGGCGGGGGCTCAGAAGAGCGCGGCTTGTCCGACGGTCTGTCGACGCTTCCTGGTACGTTGGTGATGAACAGCGACTTCGATGTCATCCAGGATCTGGCCCTGGCGCACGGGATCGACTGGCCCTGGCGAACAGAGTCGCGGCGTGTCATCAGTGACGATGGGTCTCGGATCCTCGATCACTTCATCGGTGAGTGCGTCGTAGAAGACGTAGCTGACGGTTGGGTTGATGGGGTTGCCATCGTGGTCGACGCGACGAGACGGCATGGTACTGAGAAGATCCTTGAGGCTTCGGAATGAGTTGAAGAACTCGGGTACGGCAGTACCATTGGGCTGGCGTATGATGCGTTCGACGCGGAAATACATGGGGTGCCTTTCGGTCGGGAGATGAGGTGCTAGTGATTAGTATAAGGATTTTGCAGCGAAGAAAAAAGCCCCATCATGTGATGGGGCGAAAAACCATACAATTAAACCACTTATGCATATATAATTCAAGTAATTACAAGTCATTTCTCAGGTCGATAATCGAGTATAATAAGTATATGTACACAGAAATATCTCGCAATAAGCGGAACTCAGTCTTCCTCATCTTCGGGTTCTTGATCGTGACCACCATCATCGGCTGGGTGTTTTCGCGTGCGTTGGACTCGCCGATTATTCTTTATATCGCTGCTGGTATATCGATCTTTTATAGCTGGATTAGTTACTACAACTCAGACAAGATGGTTCTGGCTGTGTCTGGTGCGCGTGAAGTGGATAAAAAAGCAGCACCCGAGCTGTATCGTATTGTCGAAAATCTCTCGATAGCTGGTGGACTGCCGATGCCTCGGGTGTTTATCATCGAAGATGCTGCGCCAAATGCCTTTGCAACCGGGCGAGATCCTCAGCATGCGGTTATCTGCGTGACGACAGGACTAATCTCAAAGCTCGATAAGGCCGAGCTTGAAGGTGTGATCGCGCACGAGTTGTCGCATATTGGTAACTATGACATTCGTATCATGAGCCTGGTAGCGGTGATGGTCTCGATTATCGCTTTGCTGTCGGATTTTTTCTTGCATTGGGGCTTCTGGGGTGGCGATCGCGATGATCGCAATGGTGGCGGCCAAGCTCAAGCAATCTTTGTGCTCGTGGCGGTAGTACTGGCGGTCGTAGCACCGATCATTGGCGTGCTGATTCAGCTGGCCGTGAGTCGCAAGCGTGAGTATTTAGCTGATGCTTCAGGGGCATTGCTTACAAGGTATCCAGAGGGCTTGGTGCGTGCATTGAAAAAGATCGAAGGGGACACTGAGCCGCTTGAGGCCGCAAATAAAGCTACAGCAAACATGTATATCATTAACCCCTTGCGCGAGGGGATAGAGGGGCATGGCGCCAAATCTTTTATGTCGAAGCTCTTCTCGACCCACCCTTCGACCGCTGATCGGGTCAAACGTCTACAAGAAATGGAGATACGTGCATGAGTCAGGCAGCAAATAAGAAATCCAAACAGACATCTCTGCTTAGCTCTATTGGCCAGCGATCAGGAAGCGACAAAAAGTCCTTAAAGGATGTGCTCTCAACTGCTGTGCGTGAGTACCCGCGCTACTGGCGCTCGCTGACTGTTGCATTGTTCCCACCTCTCTTTGTGATTGGCTTGTTTCGCTGGTTAACTGATGACTACACCGGAGATCAATACGCACTGCTGATTATGCTGACATCCGCATTCTCGACGTTTGTAGTAGCACGCGTGGCGGTAGTTGGTTGGGATATGCAGCAATTGCGACCGCTTGCGTTGTATAACAGCATCATGTCACGGTATTTTTCGGCCTTAGGTTTGTTTGTGATAGCATCATTTTTCACTATCCCAATGCTCGGAGGGCTAATCTTGTCCGGTCTGGTGTTGGTGGCCGATGTATCGAAGTGGATACTTGTGCTCTCCTTGCCGTTGCTCGTTGGGGGATTTGTGTTGATGTCTCGAATCGCGTTAGCGCTGTATGCATTGGCGGATGATATGGACATCACGGTTGCACAGGCCTTCCAAATCTCTAGTCGGATTACAAAGCAGCATTATCTAGCCTACATTTGGCGTTTGCTCCTCATCGGTGCACTGATCATAGGTGGATCAATAGCGTTAGCTCTCGTCGGTACGCTCGTGAATAATCACATACAGGATGCGATCGTTCAGCTGAGCATCGATTTATTCGGCGGGTGGTTGATTACGCCACTGCTTATATTCTTGATGGCACGGCTATACCAAGGTCTCGTAGAGGCATATGAATAAGGTTGATCCTGCGAAGCGTGCCGAGCAGCTCCGCGAGCAGCTTGAGCGCTATCGATATAGTTATTATGTCTTGGACAATCCTGAGATCGATGATGCCGTCTACGACTCGTTAAACCATGAGTTGGTTGAGCTAGAGCAGGCGCATCCGGAGCTGGTGACAGCTGACTCACCGACACAACGAGTCGGCGGGCAAGCGAACGAAGCCTTTCAGAAAGTTCCGCATGGCACGCGAATGCTATCGCTGACAGACGCATTTAGTCTTGAAGAGGTTGAAAAATGGGAGAAGCGAACCGAGAAGTTGCTCGGCAAAACCCCACACGAATATTATGGCGAGCTCAAGATGGATGGCCTGGCTATTCGACTCGTCTATCGGGATGGGGTGTTTGCGCAAGCCGTGACGCGTGGCGATGGGAGCGTCGGGGAAGACGTCACGCATACCGTGCGTACGATTCGTACGATACCGCTTCGACTTCATCTCGATAAGGGTCTGCCGGCCGAGATTTATTCCGGTAAATTTGAGGTGCGTGGTGAGGTTATATTGCCGCTGAAGGAGTTCGATCGCATTAATGCTGAGCGAGAGAAAAAGGGCGAGCCATTGTTTGCTAACCCCCGTAACGCAGGTGCAGGTACAGTCCGCCAGCTCGATCCAGCGGTGACCGCTTCGCGCCGACTCGAGTTTATTGGGTACGGTATAGAGATGGACTTGCCGGGTTTGCAGACTCACGCTGATGAACACGATTGGATGCGTCGACTCGGCTTCAAGGTTGCTAGTGAAGATCGTGTATTGCGCTCCATGCAGGATATTGAGGAGTTTATCGAGCATGCGACTGCCCTCAGAGAAAAACTGGCCTTTGGTATCGATGGTTTAGTAATTGCTATTAATGACAATGCGACATTTGCGGAGCTTGGCGTGGTTGGGAAGGCCCCGCGTGGAGCAGTAGCTTATAAGTTCCCAGCCGAGCAAGCTACGACGATACTCGAGGACATTCGTATCTCGATCGGTCGCACGGGAGCGGTAACTCCGTATGCAGTTTTGAGGCCTGTGCAAGTAGCTGGCACAACTGTCCAACGAGCTACACTGCACAATGAAGATGAGATCGAGCGAAAAGGATTACTTATCGGTGATACGGTCATTATTCAGAAGGCCGGAGACATTATTCCCGAAGTCGTCCGCCCCTTAGTCGAATTACGTACTGGTAACGAGCAGAAATTCGTCATGCCGACCGAGATCGATGGGGTGAAAGTCATCAAACCTGTTGGAGAAGCTGTAGCTCGTTTGGTTGATCTAGGTGTGGGGCAGGTACGCTGGCAACAGTTGATACATTTCGTCGGTAAGAGTGGGCTCGACATCGATGGTTTGGGGGAAAAGATTGTCGCGCAGCTCATGGAGGTAGGTCTCGTGAAGGAGCCGGCTGATTTCTTTGCTCTGACTAAAGAAGATTTGCTTGGCCTTGATCGATTTGCTGAGGTAAGTGCCCAAAACCTTATAGCTGCCATCCACGCGGCTCGCGAGGTACCGCTTGGGCGCTTCCTTTTTGCGTTAGGTATTCGTCACGTAGGGAGTAAGACCGCACAGGACATTGGGCGACATTTTCGATCACTGGCAAAATTGCGCGCAGCCAAACGAGAAGATTTCGATGGTATCCCAGGTATTGGGACGGTGGTGACTGATTCGATCATGGGCTGGATCGAAAGTCCGCATGAGCAAACTTCTCTCGATGCGATCTTACGTGCCGGTGTCACCGTACTTGATGAAGCAGCAGCAGTAACCGGCGATTATAGCGGCTCGACCTGGGTACTAACGGGGACGCTCGAATCACTTACGCGCGATGAAGCTAAGTCAAGAATTGAAGCCCAGGGGGGCAAGGTGACGAATTCGGTATCAAAGAATACCAGCTATGTGGTTGTTGGCACTGACCCCGGGAGTAAGTATGAGAAGGCGCAAGCACTTGGCGTACCGATACTTACGGAAGGTGAATTTCTTAGTCGTCTATAAAAAATGTCTCAGAATATCTCTGGGACATGGGGCAATGTGGTTATTAGCCGTAAAGGACGGGTGTGGTGCGATCGGGTGACCACTGTACGCTGTGACCGAATATTCCTGGTGCGATCAGCGACCGCTCACATCGGGGGCATCGAGCGGTATCTCGAATCCGTCGGGATACACCGCGTACAGGCGATACTCGTGGTGCCACGAATCACGTCGACTTGTGGCGGGTTCGGATTCAGGTAGTCCTTCGTGTAGGGGTACAGATAATTATTATAGTAACAGAATATAGATGTATAGTCAATACCGAAATGTATTGTCTTTTGTATACGGCATAGCGTAGCATAAGGATAATGAAAAAAGGTACGCATATCCCAAACCCGATTCTGGAGGATGAATTAGGGCTTGCAAAAGACGAAGTCATAGATCGTGATGATCAGGCGAAGATTGAGCTGGAAGCCGCCAAGCTTGATCCCTCGCCAGATAAAAAAGTCTTTGCGAGACAACAAAGCGTTCATGCAGCCCCATTCTGGAAGAATTCCAAACACCTTGCCTTGCTTGGATTGGGGTTACTGCTGGTTACCTTTAGTATTCTAGGGGCGATAAGTTGGCGAAATCGTGTGGCAAACGAGGAGTTTATTGCCGATCAGTGGCGTGGCCTAACCCAACAGGCTGAGCTGGTTGCGCGTACTGCCGATAAGGCGACCTATGACAATATGGGTGACACATCACGTGAGCTTATCAGTTTGTCGAATAAACTGGCAGATATCGATGCGCAAAGCCGTAAGCAGCCGAGCTTTTTGGTACTGAACAGCAAGCTCAATGGCTTTCGCAACCTGACAAACACACTTAAAACGTATGTTGATGAGGCGAAGCAGGCGACTGATAAGCTCGATGAAATTGACAGAAATGACCTGGATGCGCTACAAGCTTCTGGTTCGGCTGCTGAGTCAAATATGAAGGCTCAAAAAGATAAGCTTGGACTAGCCGGTTCGTTGCCTGATAATTTTTTCACTTTGAGTAGCCGCCTCGACACAATCATAGAAGCGCATGAGAATGCTGAGAATGAGAAGCAGGCCGAAGCGGACGTAACCAAGTCCAAGGAAGAACAGGCTCGTCAAAACCAGGCTAATGCAGAGGAAGCCGTATCGCGCTGGGCCGAGGCCTACAAGAAGGGTGATGTAAATGAGATGAAGCGCTGGATGACAGCTGCATACACAAAAGAATATGACTTTTCGGAAGTGACATCGAGTTATCGCGCGACCAACTATCCAGTATCCTATCGTCGGATTTCAACTGAGCTCAAGGGTGAACAATACGAAATCGTCGAAGCGATTACATTTGTGACAAAATCAGACTACGCGGCGGATACGAACTACACACAGACGTTTGTATTCTTGGTGAGCCAGTATGCGACGAGCAATCGTTGGCTCGTTAACTCTCGTCGTTACAGCTACTAGTAGCGAGTAGTAAAGGGCTGTCTTCACGTAGCTGAAATTGCTATACTTATATCTGATGAGTAAGCTTACCCACGATGAAGTTGAGCGTATCGCGCGACTTGCCTATATATCACTGCCTGAGAATGAGGTACTTGCGGTCACCGAAAAATTGCAGGCGATTCTTGGCTTCGTTGAGCAGTTGCAAGCAGTAGATATGGCTGATGTGGAGCCAACCAGTCAGGTGACGGGGCTTGTTGATGTTGTGCGTGATGATGTTGTTGAGCGTTGTGATATCCCGCGCGCTGAACTGCTGGCGCGTGCGCCGATGCATGAAGACGGTCAGATACGTGTGAAGCGGGTGATTCGATGACGTATCGAGATATTCCATCGGCCCTGATGGCGCTTGAGTCGGGCGAAGTAACTGCCGAGGCCTTGGTGCAGGAGCATATCGAACGCATGGAGCAAGCTGATCCAAAAATCCATGCTGTCCTCACGTCGTTAGCGGAGCAGGCGCTTGAGCAGGCTCGAGATATCGATCGGCGTCGCCAGACTGGCGAAGAGCTCGGTGGCTTAGCCGGTATCCCATTTACGGCGAAGGATATGTTTTTATTGCGTGACGTGCGCATGACTGCCGCGAGCAAAATGCTCGATAGCTTTTTTGCGCCCTATACGGGTACAGCGATTGGAAAATTGCTCGAAGCTGACGCAGTTTGTATCGCCAAAGTTAATCAAGATGAATTCGCGCAAGGCAGCTCGACCGAGTTTTCGGCCTATGGCGCGACAAAGAACCCTCGTGATCTCGAGCGAGTGCCTGGTGGTACTTCTGGCGGCTCGGCAGCAGCACTTGCGGCTGGGATTGGTCTATTTTCGATCGGCACAGATACGGGCGGTAGTATTCGCCAGCCAGCAGCGTATTGCGGTGTGGTAGGCGTGAAGCCGACATATGGACTTGTGAGTCGCTATGGCGTGGTCGCGGTTGTAAGTTCGTTTGACACGATTGGGCCTTTGGCGCACACAGTAGATGATGCCAAGCTGGTGCTTTCGATCATGGCAGGACGTGATCGACATGACGCGACGACGATTGAAGTAGCCGATGATCATTTTGACACGCCTATTACCAAGCAGCCACGCGTAGCGATATTGCAGGAATATATGGACGGACTATCGCCAGAAATGACCGCAGTGTACGATCGTGCACTTGATCAGTTGCGCGAGTCTGGCTGGGATATTGAGTCGGTGAGCCTGAAGAATATCGGGCTAGCGCTGCCAGCGTATTATATTCTCAACCCTGCGGAAATTTCCTCAAATCTCGAACGGTATGATGGTATTCGGTATGGTTCAAGCGATCAATCGGCCGATAACTTGCTTGTGACTTACACGCAAACTCGTGGTTCATTCTTTGGCCCAGAAGTGGCTCGACGTATTATGACCGGCACCTATGTGCTCTCGGCTGGGTACTATGACGCGTATTACAAGAAAGCGATGCAAGCTCGCACGTTGATCCGAGAGGATTTTGAGCAGGCGTTTGCAAACTATGACGTACTGATTGGTCCAACCACTCCATCGGCTGCATTCAAGCTTGGTGAGCACACCAGTGACCCGGTGGCTATGTATTTGGAAGACATTATGACGGTGGCGGCAAATCTCGCGGGTATCCCTGCGCTATCGTTGCCGATCGAAGGCCCCGATGAATTACCGGCTGGTTTACAGATTATGGCTGCTCAGCGCGGTGAGGCAGTGCTGTTTGATGTGGCTGGACGATTTGAGCGGCAGCTGGCGACACAGTTGAAGGCGGTGAAACTATGACCTTTTTCTCAATGGTAATGGCATTTGTCGTCATCGGCAGTCTCTTGGTCATAATGCGTGCACAAAAAGAATCATCGCAGGTATCGACGCGACCGAAAAATGACTTTCAGCCTGATCCCGGAGAGCAGAAAAAAGTGCTCGACCCTGAATTTGTGCGTACACACTGGAATGAGATCCAGGTCATGATGAAGGTTGGAGGTGCTGGCATGAAGAATGCCTTGATCGAAGCCGATAAGCTCCTGGACTATGTGATGATCGCACGCGGTTTTGCTGGTGAGGATATGGGTGGTCGTTTAAAACTCAATGGCAGCAAGTTTAGTGATCTGAATGGCGTCTGGGCCGCGCACAAATTACGCAATCAGTACGCGCATGAAGTGCACATTGACGTCGTACCACGAGAAGTTGAGAGGGCGGTCGACCGACTCGGGCAGGGGATTCGCGATCTAGGAGTGCCGCTATGAGCAAGTTTATGCCGACTATTGGCATCGAAATTCACGTCCAGCTCGCGACCAAGTCGAAGATGTTTTGTGGCTGCGACAACGATTCGGTGCACGCCGAGCCAAATACTAATGTGTGCCCAGTCTGCCTTGGATATCCCGGGGCTTTGCCGGTACCAAATAAGCATGCAGTAGAGTTGGCAATTCGTTTGGGGTATGGGCTAAACGCGACAATACGTGAGCACACCAAATTTGATCGCAAGAATTATTTTTATCCTGACAGCCCGAAAGGATATCAGATTACGCAGTTTGATCAGCCGATTATAGAAAACGGTTCCGTCGAAATTTTGATTGACGGAACCTTCAAGCGGATTGGCATTGAGCGAGCTCATCTTGAGGAAGACGCTGGCAAATTAACTCATCCAGCCGGCAAGGACTATTCGCTAGTCGACCTGAATCGCGCAGGCACTCCGCTCTTGGAGATCGTTTCTCGACCCGATATGCATACCCCGCAAGAGGCTCGTCGCTATCTGCAAGAGATCTACGCGATTGCTACCAGTCTCGGCGTCACGCACGGCGATATGCAGCATGGCAATATGAAATTTGATCTCAATGTCTCAGTTTCGGATAGCGCAGAGAGGCTTGGTACACGCACTGAGCTTAAGAATCTCAACTCTTTCCGTAATGCCGAGCGGGCTTTGACGTACGAAATTGCGCGACAGATTGAAGTGCTTGAGGGAGGCGGCGTAATCGAGCAAGAGACCCGCGGCTGGGATGACGCGAAGGGGCAGACTTTCTCTCAGCGCAGTAAGGAAGAAGCCCACGACTATCGGTACTTCCCTGAGCCCGATATTCCGCCACTCGTTATTACTGAGCAGATGCGTGAGGCGCAGCGTGAGCATGTTGGGGTGTTGCCCATCGATTTGCGACGTGAGCTCGTGGAGATTGGCTTAAATATCGATGAGCAGGATGTACTTATTGGACAGCCACACACGAGCGCACTATTTGCTGAAGTGCGCGATGAATCGAATCCTAAGCTCACTCGTAAGCTTCTAAGTCATCTCATTGGCCCATATCAAGCCTATCTCAAGAGTCTGTCTACTGAAGCGGTCGATATAACGCAACTGAAGCCCAACTTTACGGCCGAGCAGTTGGTGACGTTGGTCGAAAAAGAACTTGATGGATCGCTCTCAAGCAGTATGGCGAAGCAGGTATTTCAGAAGATGTGCGAAGCTGGTGAAGACCCCGTGTCAATTATCGAGCGTGAAGGCTTAAGTCAGATGTCTGACGAGTCTGCGCTACAGGCAATGATTGAGAAACTTATCACCGACAACCCTCAGGCAGTCTCTGACTTTAAGGCAGGCAACGAAAAGGCGCTTGGGTTTTTTGTCGGGCAAATCATGAAAGAAACTCAGGGCCAGGCGAACCCGCAGACCGCAAATACGCTCTTGCGCACTATGCTCGACAAAGCATAAGCGCTAAGATAGTAGTATGAATCCAACCCTCACGAGCGGTCAGCTTGTACAGATGCTCGATCTGAAATCATATACTACCCCAATTCTAGATATGGTTGGGCAGGTGGTGGTTGAACTACCAGCCGCGATCATTCTCTTCCTGATAGGTGTGCTTACTATTCGTTTGCTCTCAAAGCTCTTGATACGGGTACTTGGACTGACAAAGCTTCCGAAGGGACTTATCAAAGTATCGGTGCGTCTCTTGGACATGGCGCTATGGATTCTTCTGTCTATCGCCATCTTCCAGCTCATTGGTTTGACGAATGTTGCGTTTGCAGTCTCAGGCGCCTTCGCGGTACTTGCGCTCGGCTTTTCGCAGGGCATTTCTGCAACAATCAATGATACGGTGTCAGGCTTAAACCTGGCTCGTGATCGACACTTTCGTATTGGCGACAAGGTGATGGCCGGGGATCATAAGACTAAGGGGATTATTATCGATATGGATATGCGCAAGAGTCGCATCAAGGACGACAAAGGCTACATTCATGTAATTCCGAATAGTCTGGTTGATAAAAATGAATTTGTACTCATCGAGCGAGCAGCTCTACAGGCCGCGACTGTGGCTCCGGCCCGCAAAGTTATACGCCGTGTAGCTGTTCGCACAAAAGCCAGTAGTGGTACAATATCAGGTAGAAAGCAGTAAAGAGAATACATCATGGATACTACGTTATTTGCCCTCACGCTAGTGCTGTCGATTGCGGTCCTGATCTTGCTTACGATCATGATCGTGCTTGGGATTGCGATTAACAAGTTTATTAAGACTTTGCAAAAGATCGCTGAAATTGCGCAAGATGGCACGAAGACGGCATCTGACATTGTGCACGAGGTAAAAGAAAAAATAATTAATCCGATGACCATGAGTGCGATTTTTGCGCAAGTCATGCGTGGCGCTCGATCTCGGGGAAAGGCTAAGAAATAATGGCACGCAAACGAGGATTTATGAAGGGATTGGGGCTTGGAGCTCTGGTGGCAGGAGTTGGGGCTCTTTTGTTCGCACCGAAGAGTGGGAAGCAAACACGCAAAGATTTGCTTGCAAACTTTGATGATGTCAAGCAACAGGTTACCGAGGGGCTCGACCAGCTCAAGGAGGCGAGCGTGCGCGTTAAGCAGGACTCCGTAAAGGAGACCAAGGACCTTATGAAGCGCGCCGAGAAGCTTAAGCAGCAGCTCAACGCAACTGCCCTGAAGTTGACGAGCGTCAGTGATGACGCTCGTGAAGAAGTTAGTGGCCAGGCTGCTGATTTGGTACAAGAAGGTCGCGCGCTGCTAGAAGAACTGGAAGTACTCGGCAAGAAGATTGGTGCCAGCACCAAACGAGAAGTTGCGCAAGCTACGAAGCGAGTGACAGAAACAGTCAAAAAAGGTGCCGAAGAAGCAGAAGTAGTTGCTAAGAAAGCACAAGCCACCGCCAAACAAACAGCCCGTAGGACTACTACAACAGCCAAGCGAACGGCTACTCGAGCTCAAAAAGTAGTTAAACAGGCCGCAAAGACGGCGACTAAGCCTGCTACCAAGCGGACCCAGTCTCGTGGCAAGAAGTAAGCAAACACAGCTTCAGAAAGACGATATCGATCAAGCAGCACGGGTTGCTCAGATTTTTAGCTCCAGCGAGCTGATCGAACTCATCAATAACCGGTGGCGCTTTGCATGGATCAATCTACGGGCTGGATTTTATCGCGGTGTTGGTACTACGCTCGGCATAGCTCTGGTGGTGGTATTGATTGGATACTTGGTCATTATTCTCGGTGGTGTTCCTTATATTGGTGATTTTATTAAGAGTATTGATAATAGCGTCCCAACATCCACTCAGGTGAAATAATAATACTCACACTTCCGTAGAAGTGTGAGTTTAGAAATAGCTATACGCTAGCCAGGCAGCAATGCCAGCCAGCGTCATCAACTCGAAGATGGGTACCCAACTGATAGCAGTTGGTGTCGGGGACGGGTTGAGAAAGAGTCCGCATGAATCGATCGATCATCTGCGCACCCCCTATGGTAGGATTGTCGTACTGACGACTGATTGCGGCATGGTGTCGAAGATCGGACGGTCATCAGCGAAGACAGCGATGAATACGAGCATGCTCGGCGAACTTGACAGCATCCACCGTTGGATTGTCGGTATAAGTCTAGTCTTCGGGGCAGCTAGAGCTTGTGATTGAGATGTTTGCGAGAAGGATTGGTAAAAAGGATCTTGCACATAGAAACCCTTTCTGGTTGAGATGTGAGGTCGGGGCATGTGCCCTTCCAAGATGTTCGATTATAGCAAAAAGCTTGGGAGAGCCCCGAGTTTCGGCGCGTTGTGCGCCGAAACTCGGGAAGGTTGGGAGGAGGTCAGATCTCCTCGTAGAAACCGGGTTTCGAGGGAGATTCGAACTCGGGGTACGGCTCTAAGATCAGGTCGCGCGCGACCAAGGCGAGCTTGTGATCCGCCAGTGGGTCGAGACCCGAGACGCCGACGCCACCGATGGTACCGACGTCCTGCCGCCAGATGCGAACACCGCCGGCGAAGTCGGTGATGCGATCGTTGCCGTAGCTCGGAGGAGCGACGTGCAGCTCGCGCATGCGGGGACCGACATCGACGGTGTCGCGCGCGAGGAGGATCGCGGTGTAGGCCTTGTTCGGAGCCAGGACCGTGGTCTGGACGTTGGCGCTGTCGCCAGACACCAGAAGCAACGGCTTGAAGTCAGCGCCCATGTAGCAGATGCTGATCTTGTCGAGGGTCTCGAGTCCTCCATCGGCGGTGAGCTTCTCGACCAAGCGCTGATAACCAGCGCGAGCGGCGCTGGACAGCAAGACCGAAGCCGTCCTGAAGACAGGGATGTCACGCGGGATGTCCGCGGACGTGATCAGGCCGCTCGTCGGAGCAGACGTAGAGAAAGCTTCATTCGGATGACCTGGCATGATGCCTCTTTCGTGGTAGGTTCGGATATCGCCCGATCTGGACTAATAGGTATAATCATAGCACAAATAACTATAAAAATCAATAGTTTAGAGCGCTTACGCTATAGGCACGAATCGCGTAAAATAAGAATAAATGGGTGAGTTGAATACGAAAGATCAGGGGTCGGCGACGGCCGTGCAAGAGAAGGCATCTCAGAAGCAATCTCCGGACTTTGTGCACCTGCATAATCACACGCATTATTCACTACTGGATGGGCTCCAAAAGATTCCCCAGATGCTTGATTGGGTGCAGGAGTTGGGGCAAAAAGCTGTGGCAATTACAGATCACGGGACACTGTCGGGCGCGATTGAGTTCTATAAGGAGTGCAAGAAGCGCGACATTAAGCCGATCATTGGCATGGAGGCCTATGTTGCCCCGAGAAAGCACACCGATAAATCGACCCGCGAAGATCGTACGCCGTATCACTTGACGCTTCTAGCTAAGAACGAGCAGGGGTATAAGAACCTCATCAAGCTTTCGACCATAGCTTGCCTCGAAGGTTTTTATTACAAACCACGTATCGATCGTGACCTGATTGAGAAATATCATGAGGGTATTATCGCTTTGACGGGTTGTATCGGTGGAGAAGTGGGTACAAATATTCTGGCTGATAACTATGAAGCTGCGAAGGAAGCTGCGCAGTGGTACAAAGACACCTTTGGTGCTGAGAATTATTATCTTGAGATGCAGCCCCATATTGGATGGGAGCCACAAGACAAAGTAAACGCTGGTTTGCGCAAACTGTCGAAGGAGCTTGATCTGGGATTAGTGATAACTGGCGATGCTCACTACTCAAAATCCGACCAACATTATGCTCATGATATTTTGCTCTGTGTACAGACTGGCTCGACGATCGAGGATCCAAATCGCTTCAAGCTCGATCAAGACTTGAGTATATATTCTGGTGCTCAAATTGCCGAGCGTTTTCCGGATGAGCCACAAGCGCTCGAAAACACGGTCAAGATCGCCGAGATGTGTAATCTCGAGATCGAGCTCGGAAAGATTCTGATTCCTACATTCGACGTGCCAGATGGGAAGACCGAGCGCGAATATTTGCGCGAATTAGTCTATCGGGGTGCGATGTGGCGCTATGGGAATATCCCCAAGGAAGACATCGGTCACTATGACGAGAAGTCCGCTAAACAAAAACTCTCACAGACGGTTCTGGAGCGCATCGAGTACGAGCTCGAAGTCATCGCACGCATGGGCTACGACGGCTACTTCCTGATTGTGGCCGATCTGCTGAACTGGTCAAAAAATCAGGGCATCGTCTGTGGGCCAGGACGTGGTTCGGCGGCCGGTTCGATCATCGCGTACGTGACAAATATTACTGACCTTGATCCGATCAAATACGACCTTCTCTTCGAGCGCTTCCTCAATCCTGATCGAATTTCGATGCCCGATATTGATATGGACTTTGCTGACGACCGTCGCGAAGAAGTGATTGCCTACGCGACTGAGAAGTACGGGCAAGATCATGTCGCGCAGATCATTACCTTCGGTATCATGGCGGCTCGCAACGCCGTGCGCGACACTGGGCGTGTGCTTGCGATACCTTATGCTGAAGTTGACGCGGTCGCTAAGCTCATCCCGGCGCCGATTCAAGGGCGCCACATTCCGCTCGAGAAATCAATCCAAGATGATCCATATCTCAAGAAAGAGTATGAGGGTAATCCCCGTACCAAGCGCTTGATCGATATCGCGATGCAGCTTGAAGGCACGATTCGCAATGCCGGCACACACGCCGCTGGTGTAGTCATCGCTCCTGAGCCACTCGATGAATACGTGCCGCTGACTCGGGCCGCAAAAGGCGGCGTGTCGACACAGTATATCGGTGTCATTATGGAAGAGCTGGGGCTACTCAAGTTCGACTTCCTGGGCCTCTCAAACCTTACGATCATTAAGAATGCACTGCGTATTATAAAGAAGGTATATGGACGCGATATCGAGGTCGGTGAGATTCCGATCGATGATCCGAAGACTTACGAACTACTTGCGCACGGCGATACCACTGGTGTCTTCCAGCTCGAATCGGCTGGCATGAAGCGCTATATCAAGGAGCTCAAGCCAGACCGTTTCGAGGATATTATCGCCATGGTGGCGCTCTATAGACCAGGTCCGATGCAGTGGATCGATGACTTTATTTCGCGTAAACACAACCCAGACAAGATTGTATTTGATCATCCGAAGATGGAAGCGGCGCTGAAGGAAACTTACGGCATTATCGTGTACCAGGAGCAGGTGATGCAGATTTCGAAGGATCTCTGCGGCTTTACCGGCGGTCAGGCGGACACTCTGCGCAAGGGTATCGGTAAGAAGATTCCAGGGGTTATTGCCAAGATGAAGCAAGATTTTATCGATGGCGCAATCAAGCACTCTGATGCTGATCGGGCGTTTGTGGAGAAGCTCTGGGCGGGCATCGAGGACTTCGCGGCGTATTGTTTCAATAAAAGCCACGCGGCGTGTTATGCACTTATCGCTGTGCAGACGGCATACTTGAAGGCGCATTACCCCGCGGCCTTCATGGCGGCACTTCTGACGAGCGATCATGGGAATCTCGACCGCATTTCGATCGAAGTGTCGGAGTGTCGCAAGATGGGGATCGAAATCTTACCACCGGACGTCAATGAGTCATTCTCGGAGTTTGCGGTCATTCTCGGTGAGGACGGAGTAGATAGTATCCGCTTCGGATTGGCGGCTGTGAAGAATGTTGGCCAGGGGCCGGTGAATGCAATTCTCAAAGCGCGCGAAGAGGGTGGGCCATTCGCGAATGTTGAGGACTTCGTGCGTCGAGTCGATGCTCGCGAGATAAATAAGAAGGCAATCGAAGCTCTGATGAAGGTCGGTACATTTGATTCTTTTGAAGATCGCAGTACGCTTATCTACAATCTCGACAAAATTGTCACGTACATGTCGCGCGCTCAGAAGAACGCACTCTCTGGTCAAATCGATATTTTTGGGAGTCTTGGTGTGACTGAAGAGATCCCGTCATTACCGCTCGACACGCCAAGTGAGCAGCTCGATACTCGCGAGATCGCGACTTGGGAGAAGGAGCTGCTCGGTTTGTATCTCACGAGCCACCCATTGCGCGATGTAGAGGGCTGGCTGAGCGAGAAAACGACAACTGCCGATGATCTTAAGCCAGAGATGGACGGCGAGAAAGTAACTATCGGCGGGGTGATTAAGACCGTGCGCAAGATTTTAACGAAAAAAGGTGACAATATGGCCTTTGTTGGCATAGAGACCCTTAAGGGGGATACCGAGCTCTTGGTTTTCCCGCGAGCTTATGAAGCCAATCCAGATGCGTGGGTCGAGGATCGACTGATCGCGGTGCAGGGCAAGGTTAATGCTCGCGATCGCGACGGCAATACATCAGAGGAAGTAAAGGTAGTAGTCGATAAGGTAAAAATGCTCGAGCCAAGTATATTGAAGCACTTCATTCCGACTGATGAACGGCAAGAAGTCGAGATACCTGAGGCGGCTGCAAAAAAAGCTGAAAGAATTGTGATTTCTATGCCAGATCTCAGCGATCAGGCCGCGCTACTGCGACTGAAGAGTATGTTGCAGAGCGCTCCAGGAGAAACGGAGGCTGTTTTGGACCTGACGAACACTGGGCAGAAGATTCGCTTGCCATTTAAGGTCACAGTTACGACGAAGCTCGAGAAGGCGTTAGCCGAAATCATCGAGCCAAGTTCGATAACGGTAGAATAGTGCGATATAAAAGGACTTGAATTCTAGATATATATCTGATACTATGGGCAAGTTATGCAAATCGAACTCCTGCAAAAGCCACAACTTAAGGCAAAACTTCCAGAGATTAAGCCAGGTGACACCGTACGCGTCCACCAACTGATTCGTGAAGGAAATAAAACCCGAACCCAGGTCTTCGAAGGGCTTGTGATCCGTTATCGCAAAGCTAACACTGGTAACGCATTCTTGACCGTGCGTAAGATCGCTTCAGGTGTAGGTGTCGAAAAAAGCTGGTTTGTACATAGTCCAAATGTCCAAAAGATCGAAGTAATGCGTCGCAGCAAGGTACGTCGTGCGTTCTTGAGCTACATGCGCGGTCTTCGTGGTAAGGCAGCTCGTCTGACTGAGCAGGACTTTGATAAAGCCGCAGCCAACGAAGCAGATCACCGTACAGCCGATGAGCTGGCAGCACTCGAGGCCGAAGAAAAAGCCGCAGCCGAGCCAGAAGTTGTCGCTTCTACTGAAGACATCGCAGCTCAAGAAAACAAGGAAGCAGCTCAAGCCGATGCTGCAAGTGACGCAAACAGCAATGATGACGAGCAGCAGCTTGCCGCCGAAGAGACTCAAGCTGGTGTCGACCAGGCTGAAGCCGAAACTGATAAGAAGCAAGACAAGGCCACAGCCTAAGCAAGTCCAATGACCTTAGCAGAGCGTCCCTCGGGGCGTTTTTGCATACTAAATAAAGCTTGAAAAGTAACACAAAGTATAGTAGAGTAGCTTGGTTTAGCACCTCTACCGAAAGATGTCGCGATGCCACAGGTTCAAGCGTATCTCGATCCGATGCTGTTTCCTGATGGGTTGATCCCTGACGATTTCAAACAAAGGGTGAATAGCGTCTTTCAACGGATTGCTGCCGAATTGCTCAGCTGCCAAAATCAGCCCGATATGCTGCCAGAGTGGTTCATGATCGTCTGGCATGAGTTGCGAGTAGGCGATGCTTTTACGCGACCACTGTCATTCATGATGCATGTACAGCATTATCCGGACAGAAACCTTGTCGAAGCCGCATATCAGTTGCGGCATAACGTACATAAGCTAGTCAAGGCATATCTGATGGTACGTGTGCTCGACGATGTAGACGGACAAAGAGCGTACTACACGGATCAGGTAGCGCGTCTCTCGGTCGAAGTCGAGATCGTTGCAGCTCAGTTGGAGTATTCGATCTCGCTGCCACTCGCACTATAGCCCTATTAAGCTCAGTCTTCGGATTGGGCTTTTAAAATATTGAAAAACTGGCGAGTTAGTGGTATTTTACAGAAGTTCGACTCCCGCACCTCTACAGATAAGGAATGCCGATAATGGTGACTCCCATCAGCGAAATCACCCTTCTTCGACCGAACGACCTGCATGTCCATCTGCGCGATCTGCCGATGATGGCGGATGTATTACCCTTCAGCGATCAGCAATTCAATCACATCTTGCCGATGCCGAATACGGACCCAAAGCTCACTACCGGAGTATTGTGCGTGGCATACCGTGACCAACTGCTTGGTCAATCGCGCATACTTCAGCCCGAACAGGTTGTCATGGTGCTCTACTTGACCTCCGAGACGACTGCCCAAGATATCCATGATGCAGCGCAGCTCGGTGTGCGAGCCTGCAAGTACTACCCGAATGGCGGGACGACCCGATCGGGAAGCGGCTTGCGGACACCACATGATCTGCAGCCTGGAGTTCTCAGGGCCATGGAGGACTTCGAGATGGTGCTGTGCCTTCATGCTGAAGCGGTGGCTGATGATCAGCCCGATCCGCTGCAGCGTGAGTATGACTTCATCCCGCACCTGGCGTGGTTGGCGGGCAATTATCCACGTCTGAAGATCGTAGCTGAGCATGTGTCAGATCGACGTATGTTGACATTCATCCTGCAAGAGCTGCGAACTGCTTCGGTCGGTGCGTCGATCACGGCACACCATCCCTTCACGACACACCAGTTGGCACAGGCTGATCCGCACTGCCTGTGCATGCCAATCGCGAAGACGCCAAAAGATGCGAAATGCCTGGCGGAGTTCATGCTTCTGGCTGATATCTACCCGCAGATCTGGTTTGGAAGTGACTCGGCACCACACCCAGTTGCGATGAAGGCCGGCTCATCACCGGCTTTTGGAGCCTGGACGTCTCCCGTGGCACTTCCTGTGTTGTGGGATTACTTCTACCGGCATAAGGGCACGAATCTCGAACGCTGTACATCGGTGTTCGAGGCATTCATGACTCGCAACGGCGCGAAGTTCTACGGCTTGCCGGTACATGAAGATCGGACCGTCACACTCCAGCGAGAGCGCTGGTGGGTTCCGGCTGAGCACCAGAGCGTTGTGCCATGGAAGGCTGGTGAGAGCCTCGACTGGCGGGTTGACTGCATGGGTTGGTTCGGTGACCCCGATACCTTCACTGGTTAATATTTTTAGGCTCGAGTTTCTGACTCGGGCCGTTTTTTATTGAAAAATCCTCATACATTTGGAGTATGGGGAATGGTATGAATCGCTTAGCTGATCCAGTCCCAGTCATCCCATTCGTTTGCCGCCTCGATGATCGAGCGCATGCGCCAGGGACGAACCATGGCGACAGTGCCGATTGCAACGGCGTCGGCACTCCAGATGATGCGGTCGAGCGGTGCGAGCTCCGGTCTGAGTATGGTCAAGGTTCTTTCCTTTCAGAAATCTGTAGGACGTGGGGATTATATCGTTGATGTTGGCGAATTTCAAGCTACATTGGTATGCATAAGCTCTTGTATTTCGTATTTTGTTCGTATTATACTGTAGCTATGAGAGGTGAGTGGGCAACATTTGATTATGAGCAGAAGGCTCGTGGGGCGGGGTTTGGTATTATAGCCGGTATCGATGAAGTTGGTCGCGGTGCGGTGGCGGGACCAGTCACCGTTGGGTTAGTGGTATTGCCGGATGATTTTCATGTTCCAGTTACGGACTCCAAACTACTCAGTCCCGCTCAGCGAGCCGAAAAAGCAGCGTTGATTCGTGAGGCTGCGGTTATCTGTGAGGTCATGCATATCGAAGCTGATTTTATTGATAGACACGGTATTATTGCGGCTCAGCGAGAAGCCGTGCAGCGGATATGGGAACAGATCGATCCGCTACCAAGTTACGTGCTTCTTGATGGGCGACATGACTTCACCGGGCTTGGCGGGGCGGCTCGAGTACAGACGATCATACGTGGTGATCAGAAGAGTGTTTCGATTGCGGCGGCATCCATAGTGGCAAAGCATGCTCGCGATGAGCTGATGCGCCGGCATGCTTTGATGTACCCAGAGTATGGCTTTGAGATACATGTTGGGTATGGTACTCGAGCTCATCTTGAGGCCTTACAGCGCCACGGCCCGTCTCCACTGCATCGCCGGACGTTTTTGCAGAAATATTTATAACGCAAATGATAAGGGGGAGTGTGATGAATACGACAAAGATTGGAAAACGCGCAGAGGCGGTAGCTCGTGCGTGGTATGGGGCCCGTGGCTATCGGGTATTAGAGCAAAATGTTCGCACCCGGTTTTTCGAACTCGATTTGATACTCGAGGATACGGATGTGATCGTGTTTGTTGAGGTAAAATATCGCTCCTCGCCACACTTTGGGGGAGGGATTGGTGCGGTGCATGCCGATAAGCAGCGACGACTGACGGTTGGTGCATTGTGCTGGCTGGCGGATATGAATCTAATGCACCGATCGGTGAGATTTGATGTGCTGGAAATAATATCGGATGGTCCATACGAAAAGATCTTGCATGTTGAGAATTGCTTTGCTGTGGATAGTGTAATGTAGGCACCCGTGTAGGGCAATATATTGGCACTCAAGGCTTGACAGTGCTAGTTTTGAAGCGATATACTGATGAGCATACATTAACGCTGTTGTTAGTCGGTCGCTTCTCTTTATAGAAACACAAGAGAATAGCAGCGAGCGGCTTTTTTCGACCTTGCGATCACAATACAGTACAATAAAAGGGACAAAACGGAACGAATATTATGAACAATCAATTCATTGCAGCTATCGAACAAATTTGCGAAGAAAAGGGAATCTCTAAGGATGTCGTCATGGAAACGATTGAGATGGCCATGATTGCCGCGTATAAGAAAGATTTTGGAGATAAGGACCAAGAGGTTCGTGTAGAGGTCAATCCAGACAATGGCGCTCCTCGAATTTTCATTTCAAAAGAAGTTACTGATGATGTAGAGAATGAATTTTTACAGATTTCAGTCGCTGACGCGCAAAAGATTCAAAAAGACGCAAAAGTCGGTGATTCTCTAGAGATCGAGGATGACAATAAAGAGTTCGGACGCGTTGCGGCTCAGACGGCTAAGCAAGTAATTATTCAGCGTATTCGAGAAGCCGAGCGAGAGGTCATCTATAACGAGTATCAGGACAAAGAAGATACCATTATGAATGGGTCGGTTCAGCGTGTCGAGCATGGCAATGTCTTTATTGATCTTGGTCGCACCACCGCCATTATGTTCCCATCCGAGCAGATTAGCTCAGAGCGATACTACACTGGCCAACGTCTCAAAATTTATGTTGTGCGCGTTGAAAATACCATCAAGGGTCCTCAGATCGTTGTATCTCGTTCACATCCGAATCTCATCAAGAAATTATTCGAAATGGAAGTGCCTGAGATTGCGGCTGGCAATGTCGAGATTGTAAATGTTGCTCGCGAGGCCGGTGGCCGTACCAAGATTGCCGTGAAGTCAAACGTCGAGGGAGTGGATCCAGTTGGCACGTTTGTCGGCGGTCGTGGTACGCGTGTACAAGCCGTGATGGCAAACATTGGCGATGAGAAGATTGATATCATACCGTTCGATGAGAATATAGAGCGTTATATCTCAAATGCACTCAGCCCAGCGAAAAATATTATGAGCGTGGCTGTCAATCAAGAAGAACGCCGAGCTCTCGTGAGGGTGCCTGAAGATCAGTTGTCTCTCGCTATCGGCCGATCGGGCCAGAATGTTCGCCTCGCTGCGAAGCTGACAGACTGGAATATCGATATCGATGGCGCAGATGATGCAGGGATCGAAGAGACTGCAGATGTTGTCGAGGACCAGCCGAAGAAACCGCGCGTTGATCTGGAGGATGAAATAATCGCAGCTGCCAATTCTGAGGAAGGCGATGCAGATACGCAGATTACTACTGAGGATAGAGCAGAAAATGATACCAAAAACGACACGGAGGGTGATGAAAAACCAGCAGATGAAGAGGAAGCTGCCTAACCGTTATAAATCGCACCCGGCCGCTACACACCTTTAATCAAAAGGAGGCCACATGGAACAGGAATTACCACCACAATTTGATCGCTTCACCGAGAATGCCAAACGCAGTCTCGAAAATGCTGGCATTCTCGCAGCATCACTTGGATCTGCGTATGTTGGTTCTGAGCATTTGCTTCTGGGCGTATTGAAGACACAGGGTTCGATTGGTGCGAAGATTTTATCCCATGTGGGCGTCACCATCGATAAACTTCAGCTGACTATTACCGCAAATATGACCGTATCGACGCAGGCTCTCCAGGCCCTATCTGTTACTGCGAAGAAAACCATTACCTTGGCCCTTCGTGTAGCTCAGGAATACGGGCAGCCGTATGCTGGCACGGAGCACTTGCTGTATGCGATTTTGTCTCAGCGTAATGCTCGAGCGAATGTGCTCTTGCGTGAGATCTCAATCAACCCAAATGAGATTCGCAATGAGCTCGAGCAATATCTGAACGCGCAGACCCCTGTCTATGGTGATGACCGACGTACCCGGCGACGCAACGGCAAGCAAGCCCAGTCAGATACCCCAGCACTCGATCACTTTGGTATAGATTTGACTCAAAAAGCCGTCGAAGGTGAGCTTGATCCAATGGTCGGCCGCAAGCCACAAGTTGATCGCAT